>JBATMU010000284.1:0-13232 GCA_049289995.1 Rhizobiaceae bacterium
GAGCACATGGTTGGTCAGGACCTTGTCGGCGCAGCACAGGTGCAGCACAGCTTCCGGCGCGCCCTTGGTGGCCATGGCGTAGTGGCCGGGCGCATCCTGCCAGGCCATGGTGGTGGCGAGCAGGCCCGGCGTCAGGCCATATTCGCGGGCCAGCGGCCAGTCCTCGTGCAGGGGAACTGCGCTTTTGCGGTGTCCGGCCATGCGGGTGACGGCGCTGTCCATCGGATCGGGCGAGGCATGGCGGGTGGCGAGCCAGGCGGCTTCGGCAAGCGGCTGCAATCCGGTCGGGACGGGTTCGCGCCCCGTCCTGATTTCGAACGCTTCATCCAGGGTCTGCAGCACGCGCACCCGCATACGGTTCTCGGTCAGCGTGCCGGTCTTGTCCACGCACAGCACATTGGCCGCCCCCAGCATTTCGACAACTGCTGGACGCCGGGCCAGAACCTTGATCTGCGCCAACCGCCAGGCGCCGAGCGCCAGGAAAATGGCCAATGCCACCGGAAATTCTTCCGGCAGCATGCCCATGGCCAGGGCAATCGCCGACAGCGCGCCTTGCAGCCAGTCGCCTTTGAGCAAGCCATAAAACAGCGCCACGGACAGGCTGGCGAAGAGCGCCAGTACGGCGAAGATGCGCACGATACGGGAAGTCGCCAGTTCAAGCCGGGTCTTGCCGGTTTCGATTTCGGCCAGCGATACGCCGATTTGCCCGGCCCGGGTGTTGATGCCGGTCTCGCGCACGAGGGCGATGCCATGACCGCGCAGCGCCAACGTGCCGGACCAGACAAAGGGCTGGTTGTCGCCGCCGGGCTCGCCGCTGTCTTCGCCGGCTGCGGCCTTGCGCTTGCCGACAGCCGCACTTTCGCCGGTCAACAGCGATTCATCGGCCAGCAAATGGTTTGCTTCCAACAGGATGCCATCGGCGGCGATGCGTTCGCCTTCGCCGACCAGCAGAATGTCACCGGGAACGACCATTTCTGACAGCAGCGTGACCGGCTTGCCGTCGCGCATGACGCGGCAGGTGGGCGCGCCAAGCTCGCGCAGGGCGGCCAGCGCATTTTCGCTGCGCTGGCGCTGATAAAAAACCAGCCAGATAGTGACAATCGCAAATCCGGCCAGCAACGCGCCTTCGGCGAAATCGCCAAACGCCAGGTAGAGCGCGGCTGCGGCCAGCAAAAGCAGCAGCATGGGTTCGGAAAGGATTTCGCGGGCCAAGGCCCAGCCGCCATGCTTGCGGTCTTCGGGCATCTTGTTGGGGCCGGATTGAACGAGGCGCGCGGCGGCCTCCCGTGCCGACAGGCCGGAAAAGCGTTCAGATTTTTTCGCAGCTGGTTTGGTCATTGCAAGTCCGGTTGGCGGCTTCTTTCTAGCATGGCCGGTCTGCACAGCGTTGATCGTGCGCAAGGCCATGCCGGCTACCGGCATTTTTCGCCCGGGTATGCCTGCACTTCTTGCGTTGGCTTTGCAAATTGTGCAAAGCACTAAGGCCGTCCAGTCCGCCCGGGCCGCACTTTCCGGAGACTGCGCTTGACCCGACCCGTCCGCGACATTGTTGATGAAGCGATCCGTTCGCGCAAATCCGTTCGCGCCTTTTTGCCCGATCCGGTGCCGGAAAGCACGGTTCGGGAAATACTCACGGTCGCCGCGCGTGCGCCTTCGGGCACCAACATGCAGCCGTGGAAGGTTTATGTCGTGACTGGCGAAACCAAGGATGCCGTAGGGCAGGCGGTGCTGAATTCCGGCATGCGGCCGGAAAAGGTCGAATGGGACGAGTACAAATATTATCCGGACACGTTTTTTGAACCCTACCTTACCCGGCGGCGGACGGTGGGATTTGCGCTCTATGAATTGCTCGGCATCGGGCGGCGCGACACCGAACGCATGCGCGAGCAGCACGACCGCAATTTCGAGTTTTTCGGCGCGCCGGTTGGCATTCTGGTGACCATCGACCGGCGCCTGCAGGTCGGCTCGTGGCTTGACCTCGGCATGTTCATCGAAAACATCCTGATCGCGGCGCGGGGGCGGGGCCTGCATACCTGCCCGCAGGCGGCGTTTGCGCCCTACCACAAGGCGATACGGCCGATCCTCGGCATGGGCGATGAGGAAGTGCTGGTCTGCGGCGTGGCGCTTGGCCATGAGGACGTGACCAAGCCGGAAAACAGCCTGATCACCGAACGCGCCCCGCTCGATGACTGGGCGGTGTTTTTGAAGTAGGTTTCTATCTCACCTCATAGCCCGTCTCTTCCGCTGCCGCACACAGCGCATGCCAGAACGAGCGGGCGAAAGAGCGGAAGACATAGAGGTCAAAGGCCTGTTCGCCGCTGCGCTGGATTTGGGCGAAGACGTCATGGTGCGAGGTGGACAGGCCCGCGTGCAGCGGCAGGGCGGCGAAATCCACGGCAAACAGTTTTGACAGAACCCAGACGGCCTTTTCCCCTTCGACGCGCAGCACCGTGCGGCCATGGGTGAGGCGGGTGACCGCGCCCTCATCCTTGCTGACGGCTTTGGCAAGGCGCCCGGCCATGCCTTCGCCGGCGTCGGCCACCAGCCAGCGGGCCGGGGCGATGGCGAAGATGTTCAGCTTGTTTGTTGCGGCGCCTGCGCCAGGCACATTGGCAAGCTTGACGCCGGTCGCCTTGGCTATCGAGGCGAGAACGGCGGTTTCAAACCCGGCGAATGCGCCGACCTGGACGATGGCGCCGGGGCGGCTTTCCGAAAGCACGACGCCGGGCGCACTGCCGCGCAGGTTGTAGCTGCCCGGCGTTATGGAAAGGGGAGAAGCGAGGTCAACCATGCATGCGGCTCCCGTCCGGATCAAACATGTGGTGGCTCACCACATCGACAGCGCAAATCTTGCCGCGCAGCGGGTCAGTTGCGTAGAGCCGTTCGCCGATATGGCTGTTTCCATCACGCACCAGCGCCAGGCCGATATAAGCGCCGAGCGCCGGTGAAAAGCACATGGCGGTGACATGGCCGAGGCTTTCGCCTTCTTCGGCCTCATCGCGGTTCATGACCAAATGCGCGCCACCTGAAAATTTGGCGCCGTCCGCCGATACCAGCCCGACCAAGGATATCCGCTGCGGGCCGGTCATGCCGACGCGGTCCATCATGGCCGAGCCGATGAACGGCTTTTTCTTCGACAGCATCCAGTCCAGATGCAGGTCGCGCGCCGTGGTGCGGCCGTCGATTTCCGCGCCTGTCACATGGCCCTTTTCGATGCGCAGCGTGCCGAGCGCCTCCAGCCCGTAACGCACCATGCCGAACGGCTCACCGGCGGCCATCAGCGCTTGCCAGACATGGGCGCCATGGCCTGCGCCTGAATAGACCTCGTAGGCCAGCTCGCCTGAAAACGACAGGCGGCAGATCAGCACCGGCACATCGGCGATCTCGCCCTTGACGATGCCCATGAACGGCAATTGCGCGTCCGAAACATCCGCTTCTGTTACACAGGATGCGAGGATGTCGCGGGCTTTCGGGCCGGCAATCGAAGCGCCCGCCCATTCATCGGTGACCGAGGTGACGACGACGCGCAATTCGGGCCAGACGCATTCGAGGAAATATTCCAGATGCTGCATGACCTTGCCGGCATTGGCGGTGGTCGTGGTCATCAGGAAATCGTTCTGGCCGAGCCGCCAGGTGGTGCCGTCATCCATGACAAAGCCGTCTTCGCGCAGCATCAGCCCGTATCGCGCCTTGCCGACCGGCAGGGTCGAAAACATGTTGGTGTAGACGCGGTCGAGAAAGGCGGCAGCGTCCGGGCCTTGCACGGCGATCTTGCCAAGCGTGGAGACATCGACAATGCCGGCCGTGCTGCGGACGGCGGCGGCCTCGCGCACATAGGCCTGTTCAATGGTTTCGCCGGGCAGGGGATAGGCCGAAGGCCGCGTCCACAAGCCTGCCTGATAGAATTCCGCGCCAGCGGCCTCGTGCAGTGCCTGCATGGGCGTGTCGCGGTGCGGCTTGAGATCGCCAAAGCGTTCGGCGGCAATCGCGCCCATGGCGACCGGGGCAAAGGGCGGGCGAAAGCGGGTGACACCGGTTTCGCCAATGCCCAGCCCGCGTTCGGCGGCAAGAATCGCCACGCCGTTGACGCCGGAGGTGCGGCCCTGATCGGTGGCCATGCCGAGCGTGGTGTAGCGCTTCATGTGCTCGGGCGCGGAGAAGCCTTCGCGGTGGGCAAGGCGCACATCGTCAGCGGTGACGTCATGCTGGAAATCGACAAAGGCCTTGCCCTTGGCGCGCACTTCAATTGCAGCAAGCGGCTGCGCCGACAGGCCGGGCCCGAAATCCAGCTCGCCCGCAGCCGCGCCAACGGCCTGGCAGGCCTTGCTTGCGGCGGGCGGCAGGAAGGCCTGCAATTCCTCGCTCCATTCGGGCGTGGCGCCGGATTGCGCCGAAAGCTGGATGGCCGGCGACCAGCCGCCCGACATCAGCAGGCAATCGGCGGTGAGTACCTTGACTGCGCCATGCGGAATTCCGTCTTCGCCGCAAGGCGAGACGGAGACCGAGGCGAGGCTCTTGCCGCCATCGGCAGACGTCACGCAATGGCCGGCCAGCAGTTCCGCGCCTGCCCGATAAGCCAGTTCGCGGGCGCTTTCGCCGGGCGAGGCGCGCATGTCGACAATGTGGGAGATGGAAGCGCCTGCGGCCTTGAGTGCGGCAGCGGCGGCATAGGCGCTGTCATTGTTGGTGAAGATCACGGCGGCTTGGCCGGTCAGCACGCCGAACTCACCGGCATAGCGCCGGGCGGCGGAGGCCAGCATGACACCGGGCAGGTCATTGCCGGGAAAAACCAGCGGACGCTCGTATGCGCCGGTAGCCATGACCATTTTATCCGCGCGGATGACCCAATGCCGTTGGCGCGGCGCGTTGGCGTCGCTGCCCTGTTCGACGGCGGCCCAGGTGCCGCCGTCATAGGCGCCCCAAACCGTCGTGGACGGCAAAAGCCGGACATTGGCCAGGGATGAGAGTTCGGCCAACAGGGTTTCGGCTTCGGCAAAACCGCCCGCCCAGCGCGCCGAGCCGCCGAATACCGGATCGGATTCGGCCAGGATGACGGATTTTCCGGCGCGGGCAGCATCTATGGCCGCATGAAGTCCTGCCGGGCCGCCGCCGATGACCAGCATATCGCAAAACGCGTTCATGCGGCCATAGCGGGCAGTGTCGGCTTGCGGGGAAGCGGAACCCAGGCCTGCGGCGCGGCGGATGAACCATTCGAAAAAATGCCAGATCCGCGTGCCTTTGATAAAGGCAGGGCCAACAAACGTCTTGTAGTAGAAGCCCGCGCCAAACAGCGGTCCGGCCAGCGCGTTGACCGCGCCAATATCGAAAGACAGCGATGGAAACCGGTTCTGGCTTTCGGCCACCATGCCTTCACGGATGCGGATGGCAGTGGCCTGGATATTGGGTTCGCGGATTGCGCCGTCGATAAGCGTGACCAGCCCGTTGGGCTCGTCGAGGCCCGCCGCCATCAGTCCGCGCGGCCGGTGGTATTTGAACGAGCGGCCGATGAGCTGCACGCCGTTGGCCAGCAAGGCCGAGGCCAGCGTATCGCCGCGATGGCCACTCATCGCCTTGCCGTCAAAGGTGAAGCGGATATCGGCGCTGCGGTCGATCAGACCGCCGGATTCGGCGCGGCTTGTGGTCATGGCCGGCCTCCGGCGTCACGCGACAGTATCACGGATTCGATTTCATGGGTCTGGGTGTTGCGGCTGACGGTCAGGAGCGCGCGGCATCCGCCCGAATGCTGCCAGAATTCCTTGTGTTGGCCGCGCGGATTGGTGCGGTCATAGACGAATTCATTCCATTCAGCGCTGTTCTGTGTCGATGGCTCCGGGCGCGGGCGCGTGGCGTCGCCCTGATAGGAAAACTCGGCCAGATCGCGCGGACCGCACCAGGGGCAGGATATCCGCATGATCAGTGCCTCCAGGGCGTTGCGCCCTGTCCTTTTTCATCGATGACATGGCCGGAATGAAAGCGTCCGAGGGTGAAGGGCGCGTTGAGTGCGTGCGGCTCGTCCCTGGCGATGGTATGGGCGAAGCACCAGCCCGAGGCGGGAACCGCCTTGAAGCCGCCATAGCACCAGCCGCAATTGAGATACATGCCCGGAAATGGCCCGGTCGAGATGATCGGCGAGCCGTCCATGGACATGTCCATCAGCCCGCCCCAGGAACGCAAGAGCCGCACGCGGGCAAGGCCCGGAAACAGCGCCACGAATTCGCTCAGCACGTCCTCGACCACCGGCAGATTGCCGCGCTGCGCCCAGGTGTTGTAGCCATCAATATCGCCGCCGAACACCAGCGATCCCTTGTCGGACTGGGCGAAATAAAGATGACCGCCGCCAAAGCTCGCCACCGTGTGGATGAACGGCTTCAGCGCTTCGGTCACAAAGGCCTGCAGGACATGCGTTTCGATCGGCAGGCGGTCAATGCCGGCCAGTTTCATGACATGGCCGGTCGAGCCCGCGACGACCACAGCGGTTTTGGCGGCGCGGATTTCGCCGCGCGTGGTCTTCACGCCGGTGATGCGGTCGCCATCGCGCAGGAAGCCGGTGACTTCGCAATTTTCGATGATGTCGACGCCGCGCCGGTCGGCCCCGCGCGCATAGCCCCAGGCGACGGCGTCATGGCGGGCGGTGCCGCCGCGCTTTTGCATGAGGCCGCCGTGGATCGGGAAGCGGGCATTAGCGCTGACATCCATGCCCGGCAGGACGCGGGCGACATCGGCGACCGAATAGAGTTCGGCATCAATGCCTGCCAGCCGCATGGCATTGCCGCGCCGCGCAAAGTCGTCCATCTGCGGCAGCGAGACGGCAAGATTCAGCACGCCGCGCTGGGAAAACATGACGTTGTAATTGAGTTCCTGGGAGAGGTTTTCCCACAGTTTCAGCGAATGCTCGTAAAAGCGGTAGTTTTGCGGGTGCAGATAGTTCGAGCGGATCATCGTGGTGTTGCGGCCGATATTGCCCGAGCCGATCCAGCCCTTTTCCAGCACGGCGACATTGGTCAGGCCATGCTCCTTGGCCAGGTAATAGGCGGTGGACAGGCCATGGCCGCCGCCGCCGATGATGATGACGTCATATTCGGCTTTCGGCTCGGGCTTGCGCCAGGCCGGCTTCCAACCGGTATTGCCGGTGAGCGCGTTTTTCAAAAGTGAAAACGCAGAATATTCCGCCATTGCCGCAACCTGTCCTGATCCCTGATGCCAGACTAGCCCGGCTAGCGGTCCACCATGGCGGCTTTTGCGTCAAGGCTTTTCGGCAGCGCGACGCGGCTTGCTCCACAGCGGCACACACAATATCAATGCCGGACCAGCAACCAGGGCCAAGAGGCAGGTTTTGCGATTCGTCCGGTTCATCGGCCTCATGCTTTTTATGCTCGCCCTCAACCCGGCAGGGCAGGGTTTGGCGCAGACATCGCCCACTTCCCTTGTCGATGTGCAGCTTCCGGTGATCGAGGCACTTATCAAGCGCACCGATGGTTTGGCAGCGCGGATAGATGCCAACAAGACCGACGACGTCAAGCTGGTGGAAATCCGCAACGAACTTGAAGCAATCGGCCGCGATCTGCTTGCTGCCGCCGTGGCGTTCCGTCCGAAACTTGCCGAAATCAACGGACGGCTGACCCAGCTTGGTCCCGCGCCCGCCCAGGGCGAGGTGCCGGAAGCCGAAGCGGTCGCGACGGAACGTGCCGGCCTTCTCAAGCAGAAGGCCGAAATCAACGCGGTGCTCGGCAAGGCCGAAGATGCTTCGCAGCGGGTCAGCCAACTGGGCGAAACCATAGCCGACCTGCGCCGCGTGCTGTTCGCCAACCAGCTCTCCAAGCGCTATGACATCACGTTTGCGCTGGGTGCGGAGGCCATCGAGGCGTTCCAAAGCGAGCTTGCCGAACTGACCAGGGTCATCTCGTCATGGCTGAGGTTCGTGGCGCGCTTCAAGGTGCAATCGGTGCTTCTGGCGGCGTTTTTCGCGCTGTGTGCGGCTGCTGTGCTGCTGATCGGCGGCAGGCGGGTGTTCGGCCCGGTTTTTCAAGCGAGCAGCCTTATCAAGGATCCAAGCTATCTCAGCCGGCTGACCGTGGCCTTCGGCTCGACGCTGCTGCCGTCAGCGGCGCTGGCGGTGTTCCTGTTTTCGGTCTGGTTCTTCTTTGACTATTTCAACGTGCTGCGCGGCGATATCGGCGCGATGATGATCACCTTGTTCAATGTGACGGCAACGGTCTATTTCGTGCAGCGGCTGGCGGCCGCAGCCCTGTCGCCAAACCTGCCCGCCTGGCGGCTGCTGCCGGTCGAAAGCGGTGCAGCGCGCCTTCTGTATTGGCTGGTGTCAGCCACAGCACTCGTCACGGGCCTTGATTTCCTGCTGAACCGCATCAATCAGGTGCTTGCATCACCCCTGTCTTTGACGGTTGGCAAAAGCCTCGTGGCAACCGTCATTGTCGGCGTTCTCGTGCTGCTGATCGGACAAATCAAACCCTTGCGCAGCGCAGACGGCGTCGCACGGCCATGGCCGCGCCCGTTGCGCTATGGCCTGTTCGGGCTGGGCGGGGTGACGATTTTGGCTTCGCTTCTGGGCTATATCGGCTTTGCGCGTTTTCTGTCGGCGCAGATCGTCATCACCGCGGCGATTCTGGCCACCATGTATATCGGCTTCCTGACGGCGTCGGCGATTTCCGAGGAGGGCGCTTTCGCAAAAACGCGGCTGGGGCGCGAGGCTGACCGGCTGTTTTCGCTGGGGGAAACAGGCCTCGACCAAGCGGCGCTGGCCGCGGGCATTGCGCTCAACCTGTTTGTGGTGCTGGCCGGATTGCCGCTGATCCTGCTGCAATGGGGCTTTCAATGGGGCGATATCCGGGCTTTTGCCCTGAAGCTGGCGACCGGCGTTCAGATCGGCTCGGTGACAATTTCGCTGGTCGGCATCATCACCGGCATTCTGGTCTTCACGGCCGGGTTCTTCCTGACCCGCTGGTTCCAGCGCTGGCTCGACGGCTCGGTCATGTCGCGCGGACGCGTCGATCCGGGCGTGCGCAATTCCATACGCACGGCGGTCGGCTATGCCGGCGTGGCGCTGGCGGGCATTATCGGTATATCTGCAGCGGGCATTGACCTGTCGAGCCTGGCGCTGGTGGCAGGCGCCTTGTCGCTCGGCATCGGCTTTGGCCTGCAGAACATCGTCTCGAACTTCGTCTCCGGTCTTATTCTCCTGGCCGAACGGCCTTTCAAGGTTGGCGACTGGATCATAGCCGGTCCGGTTTCGGGCACGGTCAAGCGCATTTCGGTGCGCGCCACCGAGATTGAAACCTTCCAGCGGCAAACGATCATCCTGCCCAATTCCGACCTCATCAACCAGGCCGTCGGCAATTGGACGCACCGCAACAAGCTTGGACGTGTCGATCTGCCGGTCAGCGTTGCCTATGGATCGGATGTCGAGCAGGTGCAGAAACTTCTGCTCGATATCGCCCGCGCCGAACCGATGATTCTGAAAAATCCCGAACCGGTCATCGCCTTCATGGGGTTCGGCGCGTCATCGCTGGATTTTGAACTCAGGGTGTTCCTGTCTGACATCCTCAACATGATGCTGGTGCAGAACAATGTGCGGTTTGCCATCCTCGCCGCATTCCGGGCCAACAATATCGAGATTCCATTCCCGCAGCGCGAGATTGTCGTCAAACGGGCGCCGGATATCGAAATTCTCGATGAACTGGCCGGCGAGCCGCCTGCTGCCAAGCCAGGGCGGCGGCGCAAAAAGGGCATGGCGCCCGATTCGTGAGAACGCTTCCGTTCAGATGGCGTTCAGGCTCGCAACGCTATATGGAGGGGGACAAGATGGCTCCGGAACTCGGGGCCGGTCAACAGAGGCGGTGGAAACACCGGAATGACGATGAAGAAATTTGCTCTTGCCGCGTTTTCAATGGCGTTCGCTGTTGCTCCCGCGTTTGCGGCAAGCGTGGTCAATTCGGACAACGAAACGCGCACGCTGATTGTCACCGAGGGCGCCGACAAGTCCGAACTGGCCGTAGCGCCGGGCGAAACTGTCGAATTCTGCGGTGGCGGCTGTTTCGTGACCCTGCCCAATGGCGACCGCGAAGCGTTGACCGGCACTGAGACCATCGAGATCAAGGGTGGCGCGGCGACCATCCGCTGATTTGCCAAGCCTTTTGAATACAGCAGCCCCGCCGCTTTCCGGCGGGGTTTTTGTTTGTCCGGTTTCCGCCAACAAAAAACCCCGGGGCAAGCCCGGGGTTTTCGCCTGGCGCCGGAAAAATCCGGACGCCTGATCAGGTTCGATCAGCCAGCAACCGTGAGGTTGTCGGCAGCGAACTTGCCCGAACGACGGTCCTGGACGAGTTCGTAATTGATCTTCTGGCCGTCGTTCAGGCCGCGAAGGCCTGCACGCTCAACGGCGGAAATGTGAACGAACACATCGTTTCCGCCGGCATCCGGCTGAATGAATCCGAAGCCCTTGGTTGCGTTGAACCACTTGACGGTACCGGTAGCCATGATGAATTTTCCTTTTCGCTACATGACGTTATCGCAAACATTCCGCAAGGTTTGCCTGCATGGATCGAGAATTCAGGTAGAAACGTCAGTTGCGAATGGTCGCGTCTAGGGTCGTTCGCCGAAATTTCGATGCGCTGCATATAGTCGCAATTGCAGCGAAGGGCAAGATGCCGGTGCCGGAGTTGCGGGGGTTGCTTCACGCCACAGGACGGTCACATTCGCGCCCGATCATCGCCGGGGTTTCAAAAACGGAGGCTGCGATGCGCCTGTCATCCATCATTCTTGCCGGGGCACTGAGCCTTGCGGCAGTTTTGCCTGCCCATGCCATCAAGCGCTACAACATCGCCAACATGTCCTGCGAAAAAGTGCAATCCGTGGTGCGCAATGACGGCGCGGCCATCCTGCGCTATCCGTCAACAAAGGTGGCGGGCATGACGCTCTATGACCGGTATGTGCGCAATTCATCCTATTGCAACCTCCTTCACGAATATGCGGAACGGGCCTGGGTTCCGGCCAAGGACGACAAGACCTGCGCGGTCAAGGTCTGCAAGCCGCGCATCGACGATGAGTTCCGGAGGCTTCGCCGCCATCTGCAGTGACACTGCGAAACGGACACAAACCGGACGCATTTCAGGCGGACCATCTCGGCGGGGCAAAGGAATGGAGGCTGCCGTGCGCATGTCTTTTCATCTTCTTGCAGGGGCGGCGGGTCTTGCCGCAGCATTTCCGGCTCAAGCCATAGAGCGCTATACGATCTCAAACATGACCTGTGTTTCGGTGCAGGAAACGCTTCGCCATGACGGAGCGGCCATTTTGCGGCATTCATCGGATCGGGTCGCAGGCATGGCGCTTTATGACCGCTATGTGGGCAGCTCGCTGCATTGCCTGTCCGGCGAAAGGGCCGAGCCGGCAAGCGTGCCTGCGTCCGACAATCCGTCCTGCATTGTGCTCAAATGCGAGCCGGTCAGCGCGCGGGAAGACATTCAGCCGCGTTACACTGACCAGCGCGGCAATAACGACGACTAGTTACAAATTCAGGCGAAATAGCTCTGCAGGGTCCGCACTTCGAGATTGCCGGCCATCAGCGCGGCTATGGCTTCTGTTGCGGCGGCCGCGCCTGAAAGTGTCGTGTAATAGGGCACTTTCTGGATCAGCGTGGCGCGGCGCAGCGATTTGGAATCCGACAGGGCCGTCTTGCCATCGGTGGTGTTGAACACCAGCTGGACCTGGCGGTTACGGATGGCGTCCTCGATGTGCGGGCGGCCTTCGAGCACCTTGTTGATCTTGACGGCTTCGACGCCGTTGGAGGCGAGGAAACGTTGCGTGCCCCCGGTTGCCAGCACCTTGAACCCGAGCTTTGACAAAGCGCGGATCGAGGGCAGGATGCGTGCCTTATCCTCGTCGCGCACCGACACGAACACGGTTCCTGAACGCGGCAGGTCAACGCCGGCGCCCAGCTGACTCTTGGCGAAGGCCAGCGCAAAATCGGTGTCGAGGCCGATGACTTCGCCGGTCGAGCGCATCTCCGGCCCGAGCAGCGTATCGACGCCGGGGAAGCGGGCAAAGGGGAACACGGCTTCCTTCACCGCGATATGCGGCAGGGTGCGGCTGTCGATGCGCCCGCCATAATGGCCAAGCGCCTGTTCGAGCGTTTCGCCGGCCATGACGCGTGCGGCGACCTTGGCGATCGGCCGGCCGATGGCCTTGGCGACGAATGGGACGGTGCGCGAGGCGCGAGGGTTCACCTCAAGCACGTAGATGACGCCGTCCTTGATGGCATATTGCACGTTCATCAAGCCGCCGACTTTCAGCGCCTTGGCAAGGATTGCCGTCTGCTTTTCAAGCTCGTCGACAATGGACGCTGGCAGCGTGCGGGTTGGCAGCGAGCAGGCGGAATCGCCCGAATGGATGCCGGCTTCCTCGATATGCTCCATGATGCCGGACACATAGGTGTCCTTGCCGTCGCACAGGCAGTCGACATCCACTTCGATGGCGTCGGTCAGATAGCGGTCAAACAGCAGCGGGTTCTTGCCGAGCAGTGTGTTGATCTGGCCGGTCTTGTCATTGGGATATTTCTGCTTGATGTCTTCAGGCACCAGTTCGGGCACCGTGTCGAGCAGATAGCTTTGTAGCGCCCCGTCATCATGGATGATCTGCATGGCGCGGCCGCCCAGCACATAGGACGGGCGCACGACCAGCGGGAAGCCCAGTTCGCCCGCCACCAGCCGCGACTGCTCGACCGAATAGGCAATGCCGTTCTTCGGCTGGGTCAGCCCGTGCTTGTGCAAGAGCTTCTGGAAACGGTCGCGGTCTTCGGCAAGGTCGATGGCGTCGGGCGAGGTGCCAAGGATCGGGATGCCGGCCTGTTCGAGCGCATCGGCCAGCTTGAGCGGGGTCTGGCCGCCAAACTGCACGATGACGCCCAAAAGCTCGCCCTTTGCCTGTTCGGCGCGCAAGATTTCCAGCACGTCCTCTTCGGTCAGCGGCTCGAAATAGAGGCGGTCCGACGTGTCATAATCGGTGGAGACGGTTTCGGGATTGCAATTGACCATGATGGATTCATAGCCCGCGTCACGCAGCGCAAACGAGGCATGGCAGCAGCAGTAATCAAACTCGATGCCCTGGCCGATGCGGTTGGGGCCGCCGCCGAGGATGACCACCTTCTTGCGCGCCGAAACTTCGGCTTCCGACACAAGTGCGCCGGCAAACGGCGTCTCGTAGGTGGAATACATGTAGGC
>JBATMU010000285.1:0-3994 GCA_049289995.1 Rhizobiaceae bacterium
GGCCGCTTCAAGGGCGGGCTCGGCCATGTCAACATTGTCGCCAGCATCATCTTTTCCGGCATGTCCGGTTCGGCGGTTGCCGATGCCGTCGGCATGGGCCGCGTCGAAATCCAGATGATGACCAAGGATGGCCACATCCCGAAAAGCTATGCGGCGGCGCTGACTGCCGCCTCGGCAACCATCGGCCCGATCATCCCGCCTTCCATCCCCATGGTGCTCTATGCGCTGGTCTCCGACACCTCGGTCGGCTACCTGTTTGCCGCCGGCATCCTGCCTGGTTTGATGATGGGGGCGATGCTGTTTGTCATCAACGGCATCCAGGCCCATCGCCGCGGCTTCCCCATCGACAATTCGGTGCCGCTCAGCCAATTGCCGCGCACCACATTCCAGGCCATTCCGGCACTGATGCTGCCGGTCATCCTGCTCGGCGGCATCTATGGCGGCGTCATGACGCCGACCGAAGCCGCCGCAGTGGCGGCCGGTTACGCCCTGTTCATTTCGGTGGCGCTCTACCGGTCGGTCAGCTTCCGCCAGCTTTATGAGGCGCTTCTCAATTCCGCGCGCTCCACTGCATCGGTCGGCATTCTGGTCGCCGGCGCCATCGCCTTCAACTATGTCATCACCCGCGAAAACGTGCCCAACGCCATTGCCGATGTCCTGGCGCAGTTCGAGTTTTCGCAACTTGGCTTCCTGATTGTCGTCAATATCCTGTTTCTCATCCTTGGCTGCTTTATCGATGCCGGCGCCATCCTTTTGATCATCGTGCCGATCCTCATCCCGACCGTGCAGGCGCTTGGCATCGACCTCATCCATTTCGGCGTGGTTGCGGTTGTCAATGCCATGATCGGCCTGGTGACTCCGCCCTATGGCTTGCTGATTTTCATTGTCGCCAACATCACCAAGGAGCCGCTTGGCGTGATCGTGCGCGAATTGCTGCCATTCATTTTCGGCTTGCTGGCGGCGCTCGCGCTTATCACCGTCTGGCCGGATTTCGTCCTCTATGTGCCGAGGCTGTTCGGCTACCAGGGCTGAGCGCCATGAAAACCTCGATTGCCACCGTTTCGATCTCCGGCGATTTCCGCGAAAAACTTGCGGCGATCGCCAAGGCCGGCTTTGACGGCATCGAGATTTTCGAGAACGATTTCCTTGCCTTCGACGCCTCCCCGCGCGAAGTCGGCCAAATGGTGCGCGATCATGGCCTGGAAATCACCCTGTTCCAGCCGTTCCGTGATTTCGAGGGCATGCCAGAACCGAAACGCGCCCGCACCTTTGAGCGTGCCGAACGCAAATTCGACCTGATGGGCGAACTCGGTGCTGAGCTTGTGCTGGTTTGCTCAAACGTCTCGCCATTGGCGCTCGGCGGCATTGACCGCGCGGCGGCGGATTTTCGCAAGCTGGGCGAGCGCGCCGCCAGGCACAATATCCGAGTCGGCTACGAAGCGCTTGCCTGGGGCCGCCATGTTTCCGATCACCGCGATGCCTGGGAAATCGTGCGCCGTGCTGATCATCCCAATGTTGGGCTGATCCTCGACAGTTTCCACACGCTGGCGCGCGGCATTGACGTTGACACGATACGGTCAATTCCGGGCGACCGCATTTTCATCGTGCAGCTTGCCGATGCGCCGAAGATCGACATGGATCTCCTGTACTGGAGCCGCCATTTCCGCAACATGCCGGGCGAGGGCGATCTCGATGTGACCGGCTTTATGCGCGCGGTGGCTGCGACCGGCTACAACGGACCGCTTTCCCTGGAAATCTTCAACGACCAGTTCCGCGGCGGTTCGCCCCGCGCCATTGCCAATGATGGCCGCCGGTCATTGCTGGCGCTGATGGACACGGTCGAACGGCTCGAACCCGGCAATGCCCTGCAGCCGCCGCCCATGCCCGGCCGCATCGCGGCCAATGGCTTTGCCTTCATTGAATTTACCGCCGATGACAATGAAGCGGCGGAACTCGGCCGAATGCTGCATGCGCTTGGCTTCAGGCGCGAAGGCCGCCATATCGTCAAGCAAGTCGAATTGTGGCGCCAGGGCGAAGCGCGGGTGATCGTCAATACCGAGCGCGACGGCTTTGCCCATTCGAGCCACCTCGTTCACGGCATGGGTGTGTGCGATATCGGACTGAGCGTTGATGATGCGGCAGCGACAGTGGCGCGCGCCCGGGTGCTGCTGGCCGAGCCTTTTGACCAGCCGGCCGGGCCGGGCGAATTGAAAATCCCGGCCATTCGCGGCGTTGGCGGCGGCATTCTGCATTTCATAGATGAACGCAGTGGCCTTGCAAAAGTCTGGGATTTGGAGTTCGCGCCGATTTCTGACAGCGCAGCACCTGTCGGTGCCGGTATTGCCTGTATCGACCATATCGCGCAGACCATGAACCATGAAGAAATGCTCACCTGGCTGCTGTTCTACACGTCGATTTTCAAGACGCGCAAAACGCCCATGGTCGATGTCGTCGACCCCGCCGGCCTGGTGCGCAGCCAGGCAATCGAGAATGAGGACGGCAGCCTGCGGCTCACGCTGAATGGGGCGGAGAACCGGCGAACCCTGGCCGGTCATTTCATTGCCGAGCGGTTTGGTTCGGCAGTTCAGCACGTTGCATTTTCCTGCCGGGACATTTTCGCGGCATCTGCAGCCTTGAAGGCCAACGGCTTTGTCCCTCTCGACATATCGCCAAACTACTACGATGACCTCGAGGCCCGCTTCGGCCTGGACGAAGGACTGCTCGAAAAAATGCGAGATTGCCGCATTCTTTATGACCGCGACGAGGCCGGCGAGTTTTTCCAGATCTACGGACCGGTCATCGGCGAGGGATTTTTCTTCGAGATTGTCGAACGGCGCGGCGGCTACAAGGGCTATGGCGCCCCCAACGCCGCTTTCCGCATTGCTGCCCAGAAACGCGCTCTCCGGCCGGCGGGGATGCCAAGAGGCTAGGATAGAGCCTTGTTGTCGCTGTCCGCCCAACTGCGCGAATGGCAGGGCAGGGCGCACGAGGTGATCGTGCTGGCTGATGGCTATCTGTAGAAAGGCGAGCGCTATGGTTCGCTCTCGGTGATCGCCGGACACATCACCGGCGCACACTGGTCCGGCCCGCGCTTCTTCGGAACGTGGAAGATGGTTCCTGCCCGTTCGCAAGCCGGTGGCACGGGTGTCGATGCCCGCGCAGCAAATGAGCACCGTGCCGCGTGTCGATGCCGGCGGGGTGAAAGAGCGCCGTGGCGCGGGCGTCGAGGCCGGTGCAGCAAAAGAACGCCGTGCCGCAGTTGCCGCTCGAAGGCCGCGGAAATCGGCCACATCCACGCTTGAGGCCGGAATAGTGTTCCAAGGGAGCGGCTCCGATGCGTGACGGCTCCCGATACATGCCGCGGGTGATCCGCTGCGCCATCTACACCCGCAAATCCTCTGAAGAGGGATTGGAGCAGGCGTTCAACTCCCTTCATGCCCAACGCGAGGCTTGCGAGGCCTATGTGTTGAGCCAGCGCCATGAGGGCTGGAATGTCATTCCAACGGCCTTCGATGATGGCGGCTTCTCCGGCGGCACGATGGAGCGCCCGGCGCTAAGAGCATTGTTGGAGGAGATCAGGGCAGGGCGGGTCGATGTCGTCGTGGTCTACAAGATCGACCGGCTGACCCGCTCGCTGTTCGACTTTGCCAAGATTGTCGAAATCCTTGATGCGGCCAATGCCTCGTTTGTCTCGGTCACCCAGTCGTTCAATACCACGACCTCGATGGGGCGGTTGACGCTGAACGTGCTGTTGTCCTTCGCCCAGTTCGAGCGTGAAGTTACCGGCGAGCGCATCCGCGACAAGATTGCCGCGTCAAAGCGCAAGGGCATGTGGATGGGCGGCAATGTCCCCTTTGGCTATGACCTCAAGGATCGAACGTTGACTCCGAACGAACACGAGGCGGCTTCGGTCCGTACAATCTTCGAGGCCTATGACCGGCTCGGCACGGTTCGGGCGATGAAGGCAGTCATCGACAGGCAGGGATTGCGAACC
>JBATMU010000286.1:0-5181 GCA_049289995.1 Rhizobiaceae bacterium
GCGCGCATGCGCCGCAATTTCTACGGCTTTGACACAAGCTATCACATTGCCCGCAGCAATTTCGTGCGCAAAATTGCCAAGGCGCGCACGCCGTCGATATTGGCGGCACACCGGGGTGCAGATTTGCGTCAGCGAGGAAAACCTGCATGAGCGATTTACCGGCAATCCTGGTCGTTGACGATGAAATCCGTTCGCAGGAGGCGATCCGCCGCATCCTGTCGGAAGAGTTCGACGTGCATGTCGCCGTGGACGGCCCGGATTCGGTCAATGTGCAGCTCATCGTGCGGTCGTTCGATCGGTGCATGGCCTGCACCGTTCATTGACATGCCGGAAACCGCCCAAACCGTCTGGCGCATTCAGGTCCGCGGTCTGGTCCAGGGCGTCGGCTTTCGCCCGTTTGTCTGGACGCTGGCGAAACAGCACGGCCTGTCCGGCTCGGTGCGCAACACGCCCGAAGGCGTGGTGATCGACATTGTCGCAGACACCAGCAGCCGCGACCGCTTCATAGCGTCGCTGCGCAGCGATCAGCCAAAGCTGGCGCGCGTCGATGCCATTGCGTTCGCGCCGGCTGACATTCAGGATCTGCCACCGGATTTCAAAATCCTCGATAGCCTGGAAGGCGCCATTGCCGCTGCCGTCACACCGGATGCGGCCATCTGCCCGGCTTGCGCGGCGGACATTCTTGATCCGGCCAACCGCCGCTTTGGCTATGCATTTGCCAATTGCACCCATTGCGGGCCGCGTCTCAGCATTGTGCGCAAGATCCCCTATGACCGGGCCAATACGGCGATGGCGAGTTTTCCGATGTGCGCGGAATGCCGTGCGGAATATGAAAACCCTGCGGACCGGCGCTTCCACGCCGAGCCGATCGCCTGCGCGCAATGCGGCCCGAAGCTGTGGCTTGAAGATGCAGACGGGGCGGTCCCCATGGCTGCTGGCGGAGAAATTGTGGCGTTGGCGGCAAGGCTCAAGGCTGGACAGATTGTGGCGTTGAAGGGCCTTGGCGGTTTTCACATGGCATGCCTTGCTGAAGACGATACAGCAGTGGCGGAACTGCGCCGCCGCAAACACCGCGCCGCCAAGCCGTTTGCGCTGATGGGGCTGGATTTGGAACAGATCGGGCACCATGCGGAAATCAGCCGTGATGAAGCCGCGCTTTTGCAATCCCCGGCTGGCCCGATCGTGCTGCTCAGGGCGCTTGCGCCGTCAACCCTTGCGCCATCGGTGGCGCCAGGTCAGGACCGCACAGGCTTCATGCTGCCGACCACGCCGCTGCATCTGATGCTGCTGAAGGCAGTCGGCACGGTGCTGGTGATGACCTCGGCCAATGAATCGGGCCAGCCGCAAGTCATTACCAATAACGCGGCGCGGCGGGGTTTGTCCGGCATTGCCGACGCCGTGCTTTATCATGACCGGGACATCGAGAACCGCGTTGATGACAGCGTTGTCCGGCTGGATACATGCGGGCCGTCAATCTTGCGGCGGGCGCGGGGCTATGCGCCAGCGCCGCTGATCCTGCCGGGATGCCTGCAATCCGGCGGGCCGGTTTTTGCAGCGGGTGCCGATATCAAGTCTGCTTTCTGCCTTGCCGGGCGCGGCGAGGCGGTGCTGTCGCAGCATATGGGTGATCTTGATGAGCCGGAAACGCTTGGTGAATATGAACGGTCAGTCCGGCTCTATCTTGATCTCTATGGACAGCGCCCGCAGGCCGTGGCCTTTGACATGCATCCGGCCTATCGGTCGTCGGCATTTGCGCGCCAATTGGCCGGAGAATTCAGCGCCGAACTGATCCCTGTCCAGCATCATCACGCCCATCTTGCCGCCTGCATGGCCGAAAACGGCGCCGGCAATTCGCCAACACTCGGCATCGTGCTGGATGGGGCGGGATATGGCGAAGACGGCACGATCTGGGGCGGCGAATTTCTGGCCGGCAATTATTCGGGATTTGAACGCGCCGGGCATTTTCTGCCGGTGCCGCTGATTGGCGGCGACAAGGCGGCAATCGAGCCGTGGCGCAATGCCTTTGCACATTTGCAGGCAGCGCTTGGCCCCGGCTTTGCCGAAGGTGCGTTCGGCGATCTGCCATTGATGCGCGGGCTTGCGAGACGGCCGGTCAAAACGCTCGAAAGCCTGATTGGCAATCCGCGCCTCGCACCCTTGTCGTCATCGGCGGGACGGCTGTTCGACGCCTTTGCCCATGTGATCGGAACGGCGCCGGAGCGTTTGTCCTATGAAGGCCAGTCCGGGATGGAGCTCGAAGCCATGGCCGGACCGTTCATGGATCAAGCCGAGTCTTATGCGCTCGGCGACATGCTGCCCGGCCAGCCGATCCGCTGGGACGGACTTTGGCTGGGCGCACTTGAGGATATCCGCAATGCGAGGCCCGCCGGGCTGATGGCGGCGCGGTTTCACAAGACGCTGATTGAAACCCTTTCTGAAACGGCTTTGCGAATTTGCGCTGCCCGCGGGCTTGGCCGCGTTGCCTTGTCCGGCGGAGTTTTCCAGAACCGGCTGCTGCTGGAAAGGGTTCATTCGGCGCTTGTACAGAAGGGTCTTGAGGTCATGGTTCACAGCCAAGCGCCCGCCAATGACGGCGGGGTCGCACTTGGTCAGGCGGCCGTGGCGCTGGCGCGGCTGAATGGCGGATAAAAGCTGGCGCAATTCACCGCCAAGCAGTGAATCTCCGCATTGTCATGGCGTTGGCAATCTGTTGTCTTAGGTCTGTTCGTGTCAGGGATCCGGAAAGCCATGCGCACCCAAGTTGCCATTATCGGAGGCGGTCCTGCCGGGCTGTTGCTCGGCCGTCTTCTCGCCATTGCGGGCATCGAGGCCGTCATCATCGAACGGCAGACGCAGGAATATGTGCTCAAGCGCATCAGGGCCGGAGTGCTCGAATGGGGCAGTGTCGAGGTGCTGCGCAGGGCAGGTGTCGGCGCGCGAATGGATGCACAGGGCCTGATCCATGATGGGGCAGGTTTTGCCACCACACGCAATCAATTCCGGGTGGATTTCAAAGCCGCCTGCGACAAGCCGGTCATGGTCTATGGCCAGACCGAGGTGACACGCGATCTTTATGCGCTGCATGCCGCAACCGGAACAACGATCTTCCATCAAGCCGAAAACGTTGTGCTGCATGATGTCACTTCGGCCAGGCCGCACGTGACCTTCGATCATGACGGTGAGACGAAACGGCTGGATTGCGATTTCATCGCCGGCTGCGACGGCTTTCACGGTGTCAGCCGCCAGACCATGCCGGCCAGTATCCGCCATGAGTTTGAAAAGGTCTATCCGTTCGGCTGGCTCGGCGTGCTTTCCGAAACACCGCCGGTCAGCCATGAACTGATCTACGCCAATCACCAGCGCGGCTTTGCGCTGGCGTCGATGCGCAGCCACGCCTTGTCACGCTATTACATCCAGGTGCCGGTGGATGACCGGATCGAAGCCTGGAGCGATGCGGCCTTCTGGGACGAACTGAAACGGCGGCTGCCAGCGCCAAGCGCCGAAAGACTGGTCACCGGGCCGTCCATCGAGAAATCCATCGCGCCGCTGCGCAGTTTCGTGTCGGAACCGATGCGCTGGGGCAATCTGTTCCTGTGCGGGGATTCGGCCCATATCGTGCCGCCGACCGGCGCCAAGGGCCTCAATCTGGCGGTGTCGGACGTGCACTATCTGTCAGAGGCGCTGATCGCCCATTACCGCGACAAGGATGGGTCCGGCATTGAGGGCTATTCGGCGCGCGCGTTGGCGAGGGTCTGGAAGGCAATCCGCTTCTCGTGGTGGATGACCTCCCTCCTGCACCGGTTTCCAGACCAGACCGAATTCGAGCAGCGCATCCAGGAAAGCGAACTTGACTATATCGCATCATCGGCCGCCGCCCGCAAAGTGCTGGCAGAAAATTATACCGGATTGGCGCTCTGAGCGCCGGACAGGAAATGAGCATCATGGCCGAATTGAAAGTCGCTGTCGTCACCGCAGGCGGATCTGGAATGGGCGCGGCGGCCGCACGGAAACTGGCGGCGGACGGATTCGCGGTCGCTATCCTGTCATCGTCCGGCAAGGGTGAAGCCTTGGCAAAGGAGCTGGGCGGGCTGGGCGTCACCGGCTCCAACCAGTCCAATGACGATCTCAAGGCGCTGGTGGATGCGGCCATGGCGCGCTGGGGCCGTGTGGATGTTCTGGTCAACAGCGCAGGCCACGGGCCGCGCGACGCCATTTTGGCGATCACCGATGAGCAATGGCACACCGGGCTTGACGTCTATCTGATGAATGTCATCCGCCCTGTGCGGCTTGTTGCGCCGATCATGGCCAGCCAGAAAGGCGGCAGCATCATTAACATTTCCACCGCCTGGGCGTTTGAGCCGAGCCCCATGTTCCCGACATCGACGGTGTTTCGGGCCGGGCTCGCCGCCTACACGAAACTGTTTGCCGATCAGTTCGCCGCGCAAAACGTGCGCATGAACAATGTGCTGCCGGGCTGGATCGACAGCCTGCCGCAAACCGATGAGCGCCGCGCCGGCGTGCCGATGCAGCGCTATGGCACGGAAGGCGAGATCGCCGCGACCGTGGCGTTTCTCGCCTCACCCGGCGCCGGCTATATCACCGGCCAGAACATCAAGGTCGATGGCGGGGTGACCCGCGGCATCTGAGCCCCGCCGGACATACGGATTTGCGCCTTGACTTGTCGCGTCCGCCATATTCAAACTTTGCTATTCATTGGCTGGTTTGGGAGGACCCGATGGAGATGACACCGGTATTGATGACGGCGCTCGGGGGGCTGGCGGTCGGCGCGGTTTTTGGCGCGACCGTGCTTGTGACCAATTTCTGCACGATGGGCGGCATTTCGGACTATGTGCTGATGGGCAATGGCAACAGGCTGCGCGCCTGGGTCATGGCCACAGCCGTCGCCATCATCGGCACGCAAGTGCTGTCGGCCACGGGCGTGATCGACCTTTCGGCATCCATATATCTGACGCCCAATCTCGGCTGGCTGGGCGCCATCATCGGCGGGCTTCTGTTCGGGTTCGGCATGACAAAGGCGGCCGGCTGCGGCTCGAAAAACCTGGCGCGCATCGGCTCGGGAAGCCTCAAATCGCTGGTGACGGTGATCGTCATGGGCATAGTCGGATACATGACGCTGCGCGGCCTTTTGGGCCCGTTGCGCCTGCAGATCGAGACCACCAA
>JBATMU010000287.1:0-8720 GCA_049289995.1 Rhizobiaceae bacterium
ACGGTGACGATCTTGACCCCGGCATAGCCGCCTTCAGACGTTCCAGCGGCATGGAAATCCTGCCAGGCGGGCATCAAGAGCAGGGTTGATGCAGCGCCATCAGGACGTTCAATCGTGTGGTGATGGCGCACCGGCTGAACGGCACCCTGCCTAAATGCCGAAGCTAGCGTGTCCACCAGCGCCGGATAACTGAGCGCAAGATCAACCGCGGCAGCATCAATGATCTGCATGTGCCGTTCAGACGCCGGGCGCGGGCAAGGCGGGATGGACGGAGACAGGCGGGCTTGCAAACACTTTTACGTTTTCGCGCGCCTGCTTGCGGTAGCGGCCCTGTTTGAGCCAGGTCGCCGCGCCGCCCAGCGCCACGCCGATGGCCATGGCGGCAAACAACCAGACGAAAAGCGGAAGGCTGAAGGTCAGGGCCGGATTGCCCGGATGGAACGGATCAAGGGTGAAATCCACATTGCCGCGGTTGGCGACAGCCAGCGCCACCAGCATGATGGCGGCCGGCAGGATGATGAAAAGCAGTGTCAGGCGGCGCAACATGGCGGCTCCATTGATGGACGCGCGCTACTTGCCTGCATTCAGGCGATCGCGCAATTCCTTGCCGGTCTTGAAAAACGGCACCCATTTTTCCTCGACCTCGACCGAAACACCGGTGCGCGGATTGCGCCCGGTGCGGGCGGGCCGGTTTTTCACTGAAAAAGCCCCGAATCCACGCAATTCGACGCGGTTTCCAGCCGCCAATGCATCGCTGATTTCCTCAAATATCGCGCCGACTATGGTTTCAACATCCCGCAGAAACAGATGCGGATTGTTGTTGGCGATCGTCTGCACAAGCTCGGACTTGATCATGTTGGCCTTTCCCCCGGATTTGTCTCGCCTGCCGCGCAAAGACGGCTTGACGGGCGGCCTTTGCGGCAAGCATGCCGGAACCGCGAGCCACGCTGCCAGACACGCGCCATTGCGTCAAGAAATCATGCAAGTTCAAGGCACTTCGCCGCAGTCTGGCGCTGGCCTTCATCCAAAAATAACCATATTGGCATGAAATGGGCAATAAAGGTTCGCGCCTTCCCCACGCCATCAACCTGCGGCAGACTGCCGCCAGATTCCGCAACAGGCCGCAAACAGGTACAAACAGGACATCATGGCGCGCAGCATGGCAGGCGGCAACATCCTTGCTCCGGACGGGCGGGCCGGCGATGCATTCGCCGCCGCGCGCCGCCATTCGCGCCGCGTTCACGTCCTGAAAATGGCGCTTCCTGCCAGCGCGGTGCTGGTGACGTCGGCTTTTTTCCTGTGGTCATGGCTGGCGACGCCGCCTGACACGGGGGTTTCGGTTGACGGGGCGGCGTTCACCGGCGGCAAGCTGGTGATGGCCAATCCCAAGCTCGACGGCTTTTCCAAGGACAACCAGCCCTATTCGATGACGGCGGCGCGCGCCGTGCAGGATATCAAGACCATGGGCGTCATTGCGCTCGAGGACATCAATGCCAAACTGCCGGTAACGGCAGGCAACATGGCGGCCGTGACTGCCGATGCCGGGATCTACGACCGCGACAACAACACGCTTGCCTTCACAACGCCACTTCAGGTGACGACGACGGACGGCATGAAGGCCGTGCTCAAAACAGCGTTCATGGATCTGACGTCAGGCAGCCTGAAAACCGGCGATCCGGTCGACATCACCCTGAACGGCTCGCGCATCACGGCGGACAGCTTTTCGGCCAGCGATCACGGCAAGGTGCTGGTATTTGAAAAACGGGTGCGGATGACCATCCAGCCGGATGCCATGAAGGCGGGCCAGGACAAGGCCAAACAGAAGGAAGCCGCAAATGGCGCGAACTGAATTCCGATTGGCAGCTGTTGCCGCACTGGTTTTGGCATGCGCCGCCCCGGCATTTGCCCAGGGCGCGGCCGACCGGGCGACCGGGCTGAAGCTGGATGGCGACCAGCCCATCCAGATCGAGAGCGACAAGCTTGAAGTGTTCGACGAACAGCACAAGGCGGTTTTCACCGGCAATGTCAGCGTCGAGCAGGGCAAGACGTTGCTCAAATCCGGGCGGATGACGGTGTTTTACGCCAAGGGCGAGGGTTCTGTCGCCACCGGCCAGGGCGCCATCGAGCGGCTCGAGGTCGAAGGCAAGGTCTATGTGAAGACCGAAAGCCAGGTGGCGACCGGCGACCAGGGCACGTTTGACATGAAAAGCGAAGTGCTGGTGCTGACGGGCAAGGAAGTGGTGCTGTCGGAAGGCGACAATGTGATTGTCGGCTGCAAGCTGACCGTCCAGATGAAAAACGGCCGCGCCAAGCTCGACGGCTGCGGCGGCACGGGCGGGCGAATCAAGATGCTGATCACGCCCAATGCCGCCAAGCGGTCCTAGGCGGGCCACATGAGCGCACCGATGGCGGCTCCGCCACTTTCCGGCCCGGCGCAGGGCGCCAAGGGAACGCTCGTGGCGCGCGGCCTGACCAAGAGCTACAAGGGCCGCCAGGTGGTGGCCGGGGTGTCGATCGGGCTGCGGGCCGGCGAAGCCGTTGGCCTGCTCGGGCCAAATGGGGCGGGCAAGACAACGTGTTTTTACATGGTGACCGGACTGGTGCCGGTGGATGCCGGTTCCATCGAAATCGACGGTTTTGATGTCACCCGCATGCCCATGTACCGGCGCGCCCGGCTTGGCATCGGCTATCTGCCGCAGGAAGCCTCGATTTTCCGGGGATTGAGCGTCGAGGACAATATCCGCGCCATCCTTGAAATCATCGAACCGTCGCGCAAGGAGCGCGCCAAGGCGCTCGACGCGCTGCTTGACGAGTTTCACATCGGCCATTTGCGCAAGGCGGCGGCGATTTCGCTGTCGGGCGGCGAAAGGCGGCGGCTGGAAATTGCCCGCGCGGTGGCGTCCAAGCCGAAATTCATGCTGCTGGACGAGCCGTTTGCCGGCGTGGACCCGATTGCGGTTTCCGACATCCAGCAATTGGTCCGTCATCTTACGTCGCGCGGCATCGGCGTGTTGATCACCGACCACAATGTGCGTGAAACACTCGGGCTGATCGACCGCGCCTATATCATCCATGCCGGATCGGTGCTGACCCATGGCACGCCGGATGAAATCGTCCGCAACCCGGACGTGCGGCGGCTGTATCTGGGCGAAGCCTTCTCGCTCTGACGCCTGCTTTTTCTGCCAGACTGCAACGTTCTGGCAATCAGAAACCGCTAGTTTCCCTTGACAAGCAAAAGCCGGGCCAGTTTCTGGCCTGACGGAAACGGCGGGACTGAACGGCCATGGGGCTTTCGGCCAAATTGCAGATGCGGCAGGCGCAGGGGCTGGTGATGACACCGCAGCTCCTGCAGTCGATCCGCCTGCTGCAATACACCCAGGCGGAGCTCGAGCTGTTCATCGACGAGGAAATCGGCAAGAATCCGCTTCTGGAGCGGGCGTCTGCCGATGACGGGCCGATCGCCCCGCCCGAGCCCGCTGCCGAGCCGTCCGATGCCGACTGGATCAGCGGTGACCTGACCGCCAGTTCAGGCGAGATCGCCGAGCGGCTGGATACGACGCTTGAAAATGTCTTTCCCGACGATCCGGGCGGCGCCGGCCCGGTCCTGCAGGCGCAATGGCGCGATGGCCCGTCAGGCAGCGGCGAGGATTTCGATCTCGCCGAACTGGCAGCCGCTCCTGTCACGTTGAGGGATATGGTGGCCGAGCAGATCGCTTTTGCATTTCCCGATCCAGGCGACCGGCTGATTGCCATGGAATTGGCCGACAATCTTGATGACGCCGGTTATCTGCGTGCCGACCCGGCGGTCCTTGCCGCCCAGCTTGGCGGCACGGCAGCACAGGCCGAAGCGGTTCTCTCCACCTGCCAGGGTTTTGATCCGCCGGGCCTGTTCGCGCGCAATCTGGCCGAATGCCTGGCGCTGCAGCTCAAACGCCGCGACCGTTTTGATCCTGCCATGCAGGCTTTTGTCGGCAATCTGGAACTTCTGGCCAAGCGCGATTTCGTGGCGCTCAAGCGGATTTGCGGCGTCGATGAAGACGACCTTTTGGACATGGCTGCAGAATTGCGCACGCTGGACCCCAAGCCTGGCGCCGCATTCGGCAGGCCCGTTGCCGACGTCATCGTCCCCGACATCATCGTCAGGGCCGCGCCGGACGGATCATGGGCGGTGGAGCTGAACCCCGACGCGCTGCCGCGCGTACTGGTCAACCAGACCTATTTTGCCCGCATCAAGGCCTCCGCCAAGGCCGCGCCCGACAAGGCCTTTGTGGACGATTGCCTGCAATCGGCCAATTGGCTGGTGCGCAGCCTTGACCAGCGCGCCAAGACGATCCTCAAGGTCGCCTCGGAGATCGTGCGATGGCAGGACGGCTTCCTGCTGCATGGCGTGTCGCATTTGCGGCCGCTCAATCTCAGGATGGTGGCGGACGCCATCGGCATGCATGAATCGACCGTCAGCCGGGTCACCGCCAACAAGTTCATGGCCACACCGCGCGGCGTGATGGAATTGCGCACGTTTTTCTCGGCCGGATTGCAAGCTTCGGGCGGCGGCGAAGCCCATTCGGCCGATTCGGTCCGGCACCGCATCCGCCTGCTTGTCGAGGCCGAGACGGCCGAAGAGGTGCTGTCGGACGACGCACTTGTTGATATCCTGAAAGAAAATGGCGTCGACATCGCCCGGCGCACGGTGGCCAAGTATCGGGAGGGCATGAATATTCCGTCCTCAGTGCAAAGGCGGCGCGAAAAACAGGCCCTTGCAAGGGCGGCAGGAACCTTCCACATGTCATGAACAGGGCCGATCCAGTTCGTTGACAAGCGGAGGACGGATGACTAGAAGCGCCGACGTCACGCCCGGGCCAGCCGGGCCAGCCATGGTCACGTTTCCGGATCGAGAACCGGGCCGCATGCAGCGCCGGATGGCGCACCACACCCAATCCTGCAAAAACAGAGGTTGCCTGATCCCATGAGCCTGCGCATTTCCGGAAAACACATGGATATCGGCGATTCCTTTCGCGCGCGCATCGAAGAGCGGGTCGCCGAAGCGGTTGAAAAGCATTTCGCCGGCGGCTATTCCGGCTCGGTGACAGTTGAGAAAAACGGGTCGCGCTTCACCGCCGACTGCCATCTTCACCTGACCTCGGGCATGACGCTGCAGGCCAAGGGCGACGCCCAGGACCCGATGCCGGCGTTTGACGCGGCCGCCGAGCGGATCGAAAAGCGGCTTCGCCGCTACAAGCGCCGCCTGAAATCGCATAATGCCGGTTCTGACCGCAGTGAGCCGATCGACATGGCCTACAGCGTGCTGGAGCCCCTCGCCGACACCGACGAGGACATGCCGGCCGATTTTGCGCCGGCGGTAGTGGCCGAAACCACGCTTGCGCTGCGCAGCCAGTCGGTTGCAGCCGCCGTCATTGAACTCGACGCGAAGGACAGCCCCGTGCATGTGTTCCGCAACGGGGCCAGCGGGCAGATCAACATTGTTTACCGGCGGCCGGACGGCAATATCGGCTGGATCGACCCGGCGACTTTTGCCAGCGCTTCCTGAGCGGCGGGCAAGGGCGGCGGGCGAGACCCAAGGACGAATGATTATGGACTTGAGCGATCTGATCGGGGCGGCGGCCATCATGCCCGCCTTGAAGGCAAATTCGAAAAAGCACCTGCTGCAATTGCTTTCCGAAAAAGCCGCACCCATCACCGGCCTTGGCGAGCGCGAGATTTTCGATGCCCTCATGCAGCGCGAGCGCCTTGGCTCGACCGGCGTCGGCAATGGCATCGCCATTCCGCATGGCAAGCTGGCGCGCATGAAATCCATTACCGGCGTTTTTGCACGGCTGGAGACGCCTGTGGACTTCGATTCGCTGGATGACCAGCCGGTTGATCTGGTGTTTCTGCTGCTGGCGCCCGAATCCGCCGGTGCGGATCATCTGAAGGCGCTGTCGCGCATTGCGCGCCTGCTGCGCGACCAGGATCTGGTCGACAAGATCCGCGGCACTTCGGATGCCGAAGCGATCCACGCGTTTCTGGCGCAATCGCCAACATCGCACGCTGCCTGAGCCGGCAGCGCGCCAGGTCTTGCCCCATCAGTGAATGGCGACCGGCACCAATTCGTTTTCCTGCGCGCCGGCCAGCGCCGATGACAATTCATCGGTCAGCAGCAAGGGCTGGCCGTTTGCGGCAAACAGCGCCCACAATTCGGCGTTGGGCTCCAGTCCGGGAATGCCGGGAAACGCCGCCGACATCTCGCCGCCGGTGATCTTGCGCAGATAGCCCACGGCACCCTCGCCGATATGGGCAAGCTCGTCCTTGGTCATGACAAGGCCTCGGGAAACAAAGGGCATTCAAGCCTCCTTTTGCTTGGCGGTCCGGTTCGGTCCGCCATTTGCCGCGCCGTCCGCAGCAGCGCGCCCAACCGGCGCAACAACGGACAGGTTCAGTCTTTGACCGAAATGTTGATTTTCCGTATCAGCCGTTCCGGCTCGGGCCGCACAAGGTCAATGGCCAGAAGGCCGTTGCGCAGTTCCGCACCCTGGATGCGCATGCCGTCAGCGAGCACGAACACCCGGCTGAACTGGCGGGCGGCGATGCCGCGGTGCAGGAAATCACGGCCGCTGTCATCGGCCTGCTTGCCACGGATGACCAGCTGGTTTTCCTCAACCGATACGTCGAGATCATTTTCGGCAAAGCCGGCAACCGCCAGCGTGATGCGCAGATGCGCGCCATTTTCGGCGTGGATGCGTTCGATGTTATAGGGCGGATAGCCCTCGCCCGACTTGGCGATGCGCTCAAGGGTTTTTTCCATGGCGTCAAAGCCAAGGAGGAGCGGCGAGGAAAACGGCGTCATGCGCGACATGGCAAAGTCCTTTGAAAGCGACCTTTTGCAGCCAAACCCTTGTGGCGAATGGCAACATGCCTGATATGGTCTGCACAAGCGGCAAGTTCAAGCGCCTGCACAGTCAAAGAGGGAGCGGCCATGCGCCAGAAAATCATCATCGACACCGATCCGGGCCAGGATGACGCGATCGCCATCCTGTTGGCGCTGGCAAGTGCTGAACTTGAGGTGCTCGGCATTGTGGCGGTGGCGGGCAATGTGCCGCTCAAGCTGACGGAGCTGAATGCGCGAAAGATCTGCGAACTGGCCGGCAAGCCGGAAACCCTGGTTTTTGCCGGCGCGGTACGGCCGATGGTGCGCGAGCTGGTGACGGCCGAGGAAGTGCATGGGCGCACCGGGCTGGACGGTCCGGTTCTGGCTGATCCGGTCATGCCGCTGCAGGCCCAGCACGGCGTTGATTTCATCATTGAAACTCTGCGCCGCGAACCGGCAGGCACGGTGACGCTGGCCACGCTCGGCCCGCTCACCAATGTGGCCCTGGCCTTCAACCGGGCGCCGGATGTGATGGCGCGCGTGCAGCGCGTGGTGATGATGGGCGGCGGCTATTTCGAACAGGGCAATGTGACGCCCTCGGCCGAATTCAACATCTACGTCGATCCGGAGGCCGCCGAACTGGTGTTCCGTTCCGGCGTGCCGATCGTGATGATGCCGCTCGACGTGACCCACAAGGCGCTGACCACGCAGGCGCGGATCGACGCCGTGCGCAATCTCGGCACACGGGTCGGCATTGCCTCGGCGGCCATGCTGGATTTTTTCGAGCGCTTCGACGAGGAAAAATACGGCACCGATGGCGGGCCGCTGCATGACCCCTGCGTGATTGCCTGGCTGCTGAAGCCTGACCTGTTCAAGGGCCGCCATTGCAATGTGACGGTGGAGACCAAGTCCGAGCTGACCATGGGCTCGACCGTGGTCGATTGGTGGGGGGTCAGCAAGCGGCCGGTCAATGCGCATGTCATGCGCGATATTGATGCGGACGGGTTCTTTGCGCTTTTGACCGAGAGGCTGGCGCTATTATAGCGTTTCCAGCAAAAGTGGCTTCCGGTTTTGCGTCCGGAAACGCGTAAGCATGAATTGCGGGCTGGCCATCGTTTCCTGAAGCGATGTCCAGCTATAGCGCGGCGTCCAATTCGGCTTTCAGTGGAATGGCCGGCTGGGCGCCGGGTTTGAGGCAGGCAAGCGAGGCTGCAGCGGCGGCGCGTTTCAACGCGGCTTTGAGCGGTTCACCAGCATCGAGGGCAGCGGCGAGAAAGCCGCAGAAGGTGTCGCCGGCGCCGACCGTATCGACCGGCGTAATTTTCAGGGCCGGAACGGTAAAAAGGCCTCCATCCGGTGTTGCGGCAAGGACGCCGTCGCCGCCTAGCGTGACGATCATGGTCCGGCCGGTAGCAGTCGTGAACGCGGTCATCCGCGCCTGACGGTCTTTGCCTTTTAGCGCGAGGGCTTCGGCATAGAGATCAAACTCGGTCTCATTGGCGACCACGATGTCGGCCTGCGGCAGCAGGCTTGCGGCTTCCGGCTTGAAGGGCGCTGTGTTGAGAATGGACAGCGCGCCTGCCTTGCGGCTGGCCTGCAATGCGGCAGCCACGGTTTCCAGCGGGATTTCAAGCTGCAGCACGACGGTATCGCGGGCGGCGATCTGCAAGTCCTCAACGACAAAAGGCATGACAAGCCCGTTGGCGCCCGGAATGACGACGATGACATTTTCGCCGTCGCCGCCCACCAGGATAAGTGCGATGCCGGTTGCCGTATCGGCGCGGGCGGCACCGGTCAGGTCAACCCCGCCCGATTGCAGGAGCGCCAGCGCCTCGCCGGCAAAGGCATCGCGCCCGAC
>JBATMU010000288.1:0-10108 GCA_049289995.1 Rhizobiaceae bacterium
ACACCCGCACGGTTTTGAGTTCGGTCAGGCCGGTCGCCGGGTCGTAACGCGGAACCCGGCTCAGCCCGCTGTCGATCACCGTGCGCACGCCGTCAATGGTCACGGATGTTTCGGCGATAGATGTGGAGAGCACTACCTTGCGGCGTCCGCGCGGCGCAGGCCGGATCGCCGCGTCTTGCGCCGGTCCGTCCATGCTGCCTGCCAGCATCATGAGGTCAACATCTGCGGGCAGCTTTCCCTGCAAGGCGCGCGCCGTGCGGTTGATTTCGGCCTGACCGGGAAGGAATGCCAGCACCGAACCGCCGTCCGCCGCCAGCGCCTCGCTTATGGCTGCGGCCATGGCGGTTTCGATGGGCGCGCCTGCCACGCTGTCGCGATGAATGATCTCGACTGGGAAAGCACGGCCCTCGCTCTTGATCACCGGCGCTTCGCCCATCAGCGGCCCGACGCGCGCCCCGTCCAATGTCGCCGACATGGCGAGAATCCTCAGATCCGGCCGCAGCCCGGATCTGATGTCGAGCGCCAGCGCCAGGCCGAAATCCCCGTCCAGCGAGCGCTCATGGCATTCGTCGAAAATCACCGCGCCGATCCCCGCCAGTTCCGGATCATCAATGGCCATGCGCGCAAACACGCCTTCGGTGACGACCAGGATGCGGGTGGCGGCCGATTGGCGGCTTTCCATGCGCATGGCATAGCCGATACGCCCGCCCGCCTCTTCGCCGAGCAGCGAGGCCATGCGCCGTGCTGCCGCCCGCGCTGCCAGCCGCCTCGGCTCCATCAGCAGGATTTTTCGTCCGGCGAGCCACGGGGCCTGCAGAAGATGCAATGGCGCAAGCGTGGTTTTCCCCGCGCCGGGCGGCGCCACCAGTACTGCCGCACCCTTGCCGGCGAGTGCGGCATCCAGGTCGCCAAACGCCGCCTTGACCGGAAGATCGGGCAAAACCACGCTCATTGCCCGATCCGGATCACCGGTCCGCCCGCCGCCTCGGCATCGGCGCTGTCATGGGTGACCAGCAGCATGGGCAGTTCGCGCGCTTTGGCCCGCGAAAAGACCAGTTCGCGGATGCGGCCGCGCAGTTCGGCGTCAAGACGCGAAAACGGTTCGTCGAGCAGCAGCATGCGCGGTTCGGAAAGCAGCACGCGCGCCAGCGCGATGCGCGTTTTCTGGCCGCCTGACAGCGTTGCCGGATCGGCCTCGCCAAAGCCGGCCATGTCCACATCGGCCAATGCGTCGGTGACCGCCGCCTTGCGGGCGCTGCCCCGGACCGATTGCGGCAGCGCAAAGATGAGATTGCCGGCCACCGACATGTGCGGAAACAGCAGCGGGTCCTGAAACAGGATGCCGGCATGCCGCTGTTCCGGCCTGAGCAGGGTGATGTCCGCCCCGCCGCAGCGCACTGCGCCGCTTGCCGCAAAGGCAGGATCGAGAAAGCCGGCAATATAGGCCAGCAAGGTCGACTTCCCCGACCCGGACGGCCCCATGACCGTCAACACCTCGCCCGGCGCAATCGCGCAGTCCAGCTGCACCAGGGTTTGGCCCGCCAGGCTGATCGTCACGTTTTCGAGCTTCAAGCCTTGCATGCGCGTCTGGCCGCCAATTGGTTCATGCGCGCAGGCCGCGCCTGTTGCGGTATACAAAACCCGGTATGGCGACCGCAACGAGAAAGCCGAGTGCCGGCAGCGCCATTTGCAGGAAGGCGTGCACGCCGATGATCCGCCTGTTGCCGCCCGAGGCCAGCGCCACCGCCTCGGTCGTCACGGTCGGCAGCCGTCCTGCCCCGATCAGCAGCGTCGGCAGATAAAGTCCCGCTGAAACTGCAAATCCCACCGCAAGCGCTGTCAGCACCGGCCGCAACAGCATGGGAAGACGCACCCGCCACAACACGGCCATGCGCGAGCGGCCCATGCCAAGTGCGGCCTGTTCATAGCGCCGGTCAAAGCTGCGCCACGGATCAGACAGCGACAGGTAAAGATAGGGCAGCACGAAAACCAGATGCACCAGCGCCAATGCGCCGAATGATCCGGTCCAGCCGGCAGACGCCGCCAGCCATTGCAGGCCAAACAGGAAGGCAATCTGCGGCACGATCAGCGGCAGGTAGATCAAATGGTCCAGCCAGGGCCGCCGCCTTCCCGTTTGCCCCTCTTCAACCAGCAGGGCCAGGACCACGCCAAATGCGACTGCCGAAGCAGAAAGCCCGGCCAGCAGCGTTGTTGCCATCGGCCCGGCCAGGCGCGGCAGAACCGTCCGCCAGCCTTCCAAAGTGAAGACGGAAGGCAGAAAGGCCGGAAACTGCCACAGTCCTGCAACCGACCAGATCGCCAGCACCGCAAGGCCCGCAAACACAGTGAGGCCGGTCAATGCCATGCCGGCCGCACCAGTCAGCCGCAAGGCCCGGTCATGGATCAATCGCCTGCCGCTGCCGCACAATTCCTGCGCTGCAACGCCGAAAAGCTTTTCAGTGGCAATCCACACGGCCAACGCTGTCACCGTGACGCTAAGCTGCAGGAGCGCGCCTGCAGACGCCATGAAGCGCATGGAAAGGTCAGGATCATTCATCCACTCCACCAGCCTGACGGCCAGCACCGGCGGCGTGGTCGGGCCGAGAATGGCGGCAACATCGACCACGGACGAGGCAAAGGCGATCACCGCAAATACCGGCAGCCGGATCTGCCGGTAAAGCGATGGCCATGCGCAATGCAAAAAACCGGCGATCCGTCCGTAGCCAAGTGACGCCGCCAGCATGCGGCTTTCGCGCATTGGCATATGCGACATCGCCGCCAGCATGACCAGAAACAGGAACGGCACTTCCTTGACGATGAGCCCCGCCATCATCGACAGGCCAAGCCCGTCCGAAACGATCAGCCAATCGGGCGGCGCGGAAAATCCGGTCAGCCAGGGCGAAATTGCCCGCATCAGCAGTCCCGACGGCGCGATCAAGAACGCCAGGCCGAATGCCGCCGCTGCATGCGGCACCGCCAAAAGCGGCGAAATCAGATGCTGGATTTTTGAAAACAGCGCAGTTCCGGACCAACCAGCGGCAAAAAGGAAGACCACGCCCAGCGACAGCGCCGCAGTCATCAACCCGGCGGCAAGACTCAGCGCCGCCGACTGCCACAGACCCGGCACGGCGGCCAGGCTTCTGAAGGCGTCCAGCGAGACGGCCTTTCCGCCCAATGCGGGAAGCCAGCCGAAGGCAGGCAGGGCGGCGCCCATCAGGCCCGCCGCAACCGGCGCGGCCAACATCAGGAAGGCGAGTGGCGGACCGGCCCGGGCGACGGACATTTTCTCCTAGTTCGCCACGCCGTAGCGGCGCTTCCACTCGTCCTCGATCTTGGTCATCCAGCTCGGATGCGGTTCGTCCAAAGCCGGGCCAAGCTCGTCAGGCTTCAATGTTGCGACGCCAAGATCAAGGCTGGCGAACCGCGCCTTGCCGTCCTCGGGCAGGGCAGCCATGTCCAGCACGGTCGGATCACCCCAGACTTTTGGGTCCTGCTTGCGCGCTTGGGCTTCTGGCGAAAGCAGAAAATCAGCAACCACCAGCGCACCGGCCTTGGCGGCGGCGTTGAACGGAATGGCCACGAAATGCGTGTTCGACAGCGTGCCGCCGGGGAAGGTGAAGGAGCGCACCGAATCAGGCAATTCGCCTGCAGCAATGGCGCTCGAAGCCTCGGACGGATTGAATGCAAAAATGATTTCCGCTTCGCCATCCGCCAGAAGCTGCTTCATCGCCGGGTAGTTTTTCGGAAATGCCTTGGCAGAGCGCCACATCACCGGGTGAAGCTTGTCGAGATAGGCAAACAGCGGCGCCGTGACGGCTGCGAAATCGGCTTCTGCGGCGTCCTTTTGCAGGACGGCCTTGTCGGCGGCCAGTTCGGACAGAACCTGCTTGAGAAATGACGTGCCGACGAAATCTGGCGGCTGCGGATAGGAGAACCGCCCGGGGTTCTTTTCGGCCCAGGCCAGCAGGCCTGCCGCATCCTTTGGCATATCCCCGGCCTTTGTGCGGGCGCTGTCATGGAAAAACACCAGTTTTGCCATGCCCCACGGGCTTTCGAGCCCGTCAACCGGAATGGTGAAATCGGTGCGCAATGTCGGCTTGTTGGCGTCATCGGCATATTTGCGGTTCGGCAGGCTTTCCGCCCAGCCCGGCGCAAACAACAGGCCCTGCTTTTTCATCGCCGCGAAATTTTCGCCGTTGATCCAGATGAGATCGATCGAACCGCCTTCGGTCTTGCCGGCCGCTTTTTCGGCAACAACCGTGGATACGGCCGCTGCCGTGTCGTCCAGCTTCACATGGACGAGCTTGACGCCATAGCGCGCTTCAATCTCCGCCCCGGCCCAGCTGATATAGGCGTTGATGTTTTCCGCCCCGCCCCATGCGTTCCAGTAAACCGTCTCGCCCTTGGCGTCGGCCAGAACGGCTTGCCAGTTTGCGGCGTCCGGCCCGGCATAAGCTGGCGCTGACATGGCGGCCAGTGCGCTCGCCAGAAACAGCCTGCGGGTCATTTTCAGCATGGAGGCATCCTTGTGTTCGCAAGCGCCGCCAGGTTCAGCCGCGCCCCGGCAACTTCAAGCACGCCGCCGCAAGCATGGTCAACGCGGCGTTCCGCCCGCCTGCTCAATTGCGCGTGAGCATGCCCGTGATGGCTCCAAAAGAGATGGGAATTCATGGTTGCCGGACAATCAATTTCGGCGGGCGATTTCTGTGATGGCAATTTCGCTTACATTAGTGTTTTCTTGATATCCGAATCAGGTCGCGCCGTTTGGCGCCCATCCGCCTGGGGTTGGCCGGGTCCGTGCTTCTGCGCGGGCAATGGTGACTCAAGCGCCGGCCGCCCGTTCCATGCCCCCAACTCTGGAACGGGCGGTTGTCCGCCGGTCCCGCATTTCAGATGTGGAATGAACATTCCAAATCCTGTATCCATCCATCGCCAGTGCTGGTGCGAACGGAGCAGGACATGCGGCAAACAGACTATGATGACCTTGCCGCATTGATTGTTGAGCGCCGCGACACGTTTCCAAAGCGCCTGGCCCAGGTTGCCGCGCATGCGCTGGCCAATCCCGATGACATTGCCTTTGGCACGGTCGCCAGCATTGCCGCGTCTGCGGATGTCCAGCCGTCAGCGCTGATCCGCTTTGCGCAATCGCTTGGCTTTGAGGGGTTCAGCGACCTGCAGGCGGTCTTCCGCCAGCGCCTGCTCGAGCGGGCCGGCGCCTGGCATGGCAGCTATGACGAACGGTTGGCCGCCATCCGCTCAGCCGGGTCCGGCGAAACGGGCGACAAGGCGGTTCTGGACGGTTTTTTTGCATCGGCCAGGGCGTCAATCGACCGGCTCGCCGAATCCGTGGATATCGTTAATTTCGGCAAGGCCGCCGATATTTTTGCCGGAGCTGAAACCATATGGCTGGTTGCGCGCCGCCGCTCCTATCCTGTTGCGTCGTTTTTGGCCTATGCGCTTGCCAAACTGGGCGTCCGGGTGGAGCAATATGGCTCCGCGTCCGGCATTGACGATGAAATCCTTGTCCATGCCGGCCCGAAGGATGCTGCCCTGTGCATCACCTTCCCGCCTTATGCCCCGCAAACCGTCGCCGCTGCCAGAACCCTCTCCGAACGGGGCGTGCCGGTCGTGGCGCTGACCGACGGGCCGTTTTCGCCCATCGTCCCGCATGCCGCCGTCACATTGGCAGTAACCGAATCCGATTATCAGGGGTTTCGCTCGTTGTCGGCCACGTTCGCGCTGGCCATGGCGCTGTCTGTCGCCGTGGGTGAAAGGCGGCGGGACGGTGCAGCGAAAAAGAAATAGAACATACATTCCATATTGACTAAAAACAGAATGTGTGGTTCAGCATTCGGGATTGCGGCTGTCTGCCGCGCAGGGAGTGTTTCCGTGCTGGACGTCATCACCATTGGTCGCTCGTCCGTTGACCTTTATGGCCAGCAGATCGGCACGCGGCTCGAAGATATCGGCTCGTTCGCCAAATCGGTCGGCGGCTGTCCAACCAATATTGCCGTCGGCACCGCCCGGCTTGGCCTGAAATCGGCATTGCTGACCCGCGTCGGCAATGAGCAGATGGGCCGCTTCATTCGCGAGCAATTGACGCGCGAGGGCGTCAATACCGATGGCGTCATTACCGACCCGGAACGCCTGACGGCGCTGGTCCTGCTTTCGGTGGAAAACGACAAGTCCTTCCCGCTGATCTTCTACCGCGAAAACTGCGCTGACATGGCCTTGTGCGAAGATGATGTCGATGAGGCCTTCATCGCCTCGGCGCGCGCGATCGTCGTCAGCGGCACCCATTTTTCAAAGGCCTCAACCGATGCCGCCCAGCGCAAGGCCATGCGCATCATCAAGGCGCATGGCGGCAAGGTGGCTTTCGACATCGATTACCGTCCGAACCTGTGGGGCCTGGCCGGCCATGCCGATGGCGAATCCCGTTATATCGCCTCGGACCGTGTCTCGGCGCACCTGCGCACGGTTCTGCCCGATTGCGACCTCATCGTCGGCACTGAAGAAGAAGTGCTGATCGCCTCGGGCGAGAGCGATCTGCTGGCGGCGCTGAAAACCATCCGCAGCCTGTCAACGGCCACCATCGTGCTCAAGCGCGGCCCGATGGGCTGCATCGTCTATGACGGCCCCATCACCGGGCGTCTCGAAGACGGCATTGTCGGCCAGGGTTTTCCGATCGAGGTCTACAATGTCCTGGGTGCGGGCGACGCCTTCATGTCGGGTTTCCTGCGCGGCTGGCTGGGCGGCGAAAGCCACGAGACCTCGGCGACCTGGGCCAATGCCTGCGGCGCATTCGCCGTCTCGCGCCTGCTTTGCGCCCCGGAAATTCCGACCTTTCCCGAGCTTTCGCATTTCCTTGCCCATGGCAGTCCGCATCGCGCCCTGCGCAAGGATGCCGGCATCAACCACATCCATTGGGCGACGACCCGCCGCAAGGCCATCCCCTCGATGATGGCCTTCGCCATCGATCACCGCTCGCAGCTTGAGGACATGGCATCTGCCGCCGGCGCACCGGAAAGCCGTATCGGCGAGTTCAAGGTGCTGGCCGTCAAGGCTGCCGCAAGGGTGGCAAACGGCCGCCCCGGCTATGGCATGCTGCTCGACGAAAAGCATGGCCGCCAGGCCATGTTCGAATATGCCCGCCATCCGTTTTCCTGGCTTGGCCGCCCGGTCGAACAGCCCGGATCACGGCCGTTGCGCTTCGAGTTTTCCCAGGACATCGGATCGCAACTGGTGGACTGGCCGCTCGATCATTGCATCAAGTGCCTGTGCTTTTATCATCCGGATGATCCGGCTGAATTGAAGGACGAGCAGGCGCAAAAGCTGAAAACCCTGTTTGAAGCCGCACGCAAGATCGGCCGCGAATTGCTGGTTGAAATCATCGCTGGCAAGCACGGCCCGCTTGGCGAAGATACGATCGCCCGCGCCATGGCCGAATTGTATGCGCTCGGCATCAAGCCGGATTGGTGGAAGCTCGAACCGCAATCCTCTGCCGCCGCCTGGGCCGGGATCAGCGCAGCGATTGCCGCCAATGACCCGTTTTGCCGCGGCGTGGTCCTGCTCGGGCTTGAAGCCCCGCAGGCCGAGCTTGAACATGCTTTCCGCGCCGTGGCCGGCGTTGAGTGCGTCAAGGGTTTTGCGGTTGGCCGCACGTTGTTTGCCGCCGCCGCCGAAGACTGGCTCAAAGGCCGCATCAATGATGACCAGGCCATTGACGGCATGGCGGATCGGTTCGAAAACCTGTGCCGCGCTTGGCAAATTGCGCGCGGCTGACCGGAGATGACGATGACCAAAACCATACGCCTGACCATGGCGCAGGCGCTGACGCTCTATCTCTCGCGCCAGATGACAATCACCGGCGGCAAAAAACAGCCGATTTTCGCTGGTGTCTGGGCAATTTTCGGCCATGGCAATGTGGCGGGCCTCGGCGAAGCGCTTTATCAGCACCGCCACGACCTGCCGACCTTCCGCGCCCACAATGAACAGGGCATGGCGCATGCGGCCATTGCCTTTGCCAAGGCCTCGTTCCGCCGCCGCATGATGGCTGTCACCACCTCCATTGGCCCCGGCGCGCTCAACATGGTCACTGCCGCAGCCGTCGCCCATGTCAACCGCCTGCCGGTGCTGTTCCTGCCCGGCGATGTGTTCGCTTCGCGCCTGCCCGATCCGGTCTTGCAGCAGATCGAGGATTTCAACGACGCCACCATTTCTGCCAATGACTGTTTCCGCCCGGTGTCGCGCTGGTTCGACCGCATAACCCGGCCCGAGCAGATCGTCGCCTCGCTGCCGCGCGCCATGCAGGTGCTGACCGATCCGGCAGATTGCGGCCCGGTCACCCTGTCACTCTGTCAGGATGTGCAGGCCGAAGCCTTTGACTATCCCGAATCCTTCTTTGCCGAACGCGTCTGGATCACCCGTCGCCCGCGCCCGGACTTTGCCGAGCTTGACGCTGCCATCACGCTGCTGAAAGGCGCAAAAAAGCCGCTCATCATTGCCGGCGGCGGCACGCTTTATTCCGGCGCTTCCGTGGCGCTCGGCCATTTTGCCGAGACCCATGGCATTCCCGTCACCGAAACCCAGGCCGGCAAGTCAGCCCTGCCGGATGCCCATCCGCTCAACATGGGCTCGATTGGCGTCACCGGCACCTCGGCCTCCAATGATCTGGCCACTGAGGCCGATGTCATCCTGGCGGTCGGCACGCGCCTGCAGGATTTCACCACCGGCTCATGGGCGCTGTTTGCCAACCCGGATGTCCGCCTCATCGGGCTCAACAGCCAGGCCTTTGATGCCGGCAAGCATCGCGCCAGCCCGCTGGTCTGCGATGCCCTGTCAGGGCTGACCGAACTCGACGCCGGCCTCGATGGTTGGAGCGCCCCCGCCGCCTGGACCGCCTCGGCCAAAGCCGGTAAGGCGGCATGGCAAAAAACGGCAAACAAGGCCCGCGCCGCCACCAATGCGCTCTTGCCATCCGATGCCGAAGTGATCGGCGCGGTGCAGCGCGCCCTTGGCCCCAAGGCCATTGCCGTCTGCGCGGCAGGCGGACTGCCGGGCGAATTGCACAAGCTGTGGCAGTCCGGCGCGCCGGGCAGCTACCACATGGAATATGGATTTTCCTGCATGGGCTACGAGATTGCCGGCGGGCTTGGCGTCAAGATGGCGCGGCCGGAGGAAGAGGTCGTCGTCATGGTTGGCGACGGCTCCTATCTGATGCTGAATTCGGAGATCGCCACCTCGGTGATGAATGGCGTCAAGCTGACAATCGTTGTTCTCGACAATGGCGGCTTTGGCTGCATCAACCGGCTGCAGATGGCCACCGGCGGCGCCAACTTCAACAACCTGCTGAAGGACACGCGCCACGTCACCATTCCGGCAATCGATTTCCGCGCCCATGCCGAAAGCCTCGGCGCGCTTGCCGTCAAGGCCGCCTCGCTGGCTGAACTGGAAACCGCCCTTGCCATTGCAAGAACCGCCGACCGCACCTCGGTCATCGTCATTGATACCGATCCGCTGAAAACCACCGAAGGCGGCGGCGCCTGGTGGGATGTCGCAATTCCCGCCGTCTCGGTGCGCGAAACGGTCAACGACGCCCGCTCGAAATATGAAAAAGCGCTGAATAAGCAGCGCATCGCCAACTGAAAAACCTGGAGCAGCACGTGAAAGCCAAACTCGGCATGTCCCCCATTGCGTGGTGGAACGACGATCTTCCCGAACTCAGCGATGACGTGTCTTTGGAAGAGTGCTTGGCGCAGTCGCGCTCGGCCGGCTTCACCGGCATGGAGCAGGGCCGCCGTTTCCCCAACACTTCGGCGGACATGCTGCCCATCCTGAAGGCTGCCGATGTGACGCTGTGCGGCGGCTGGTTCTCCGGCACGCTGACCATTGAAGGCCTGTCCGAAAACAAGGACCGCATCGCGCCGATGATCGAGCTGTTCAAGGCGGTCGGCGCGCCCTGCATCGTCTATGGCGAGGTTGGCCGCTCCATCCAGGGCGACCGCGCAAAGCCGCTCGCCACAAAGGCCGTGCTTTCCGGTGACGAGATGAAAGCCTATGCGCGCAAGGTCACCGAATTTGGCGAATGGTGCGCCGGGCAGGGCATGCC
>JBATMU010000289.1:0-1755 GCA_049289995.1 Rhizobiaceae bacterium
CACCAGCGGCTTCAGCTTGTCGGCGGCAATCGCGGTCGCATAGTGGGGCTCACCGAGCGGCAGCGGCATGTCGTACAGAAGCTCCATCTTGTCACCGGAAATGTCGATGAGCTGATGGTTCTGCGGATGCAGCGGGCCGACCGGATTGAAACGGTCGATGGCAAGCTTGTTCAAGGCAATCAGATACTTGCCGGCAGGAGCGACGCTTTCGCCTTCCATCGCGACAAGATGGCCGATGTTGTAGTGGATCGACAGCTTGTCGAGCACCTTGCCTTCGCAATAGTCCCACTTGGCAACCTGGCTGTCGACGTAAAGCGAGGTGTAGACCAAGCAGGGCTTCGAATCGAACTGGTTGTGAAGCGGGCCAAGGCCCAGCGGCACCTGCTTGTGCAGGGCATCCTCCATGGCAATGATCGGAATGCCATAGGAATCCTTGCCGGAGAATTTCTTGGCGTCGATTGCCGCCTTGATCTTCTCGAACGAATAGACCGACGCCTGGGTGTCAAGCTTGCCGCCCACGACGATGAACTTGCCATCAGGCGAAACGTCGACGCCGTGCGGGGATTTCGGTTCGGCAACCAGCGTCACCAGGCCTTCGTCAATGGCCGTCTGCATCGAGATCACGGCATGGTCATTGATCTTGGTGACCTTGCCGGCCTTGTAGACAGCCTCGGCCTTTTTCCAGTCGATGATGTGCAGATAGTCGGTGTCGTTCTGCGAGCAGCCGGCTTCAAACGGCGGACGGCCTTTTTCAATGCCGCCGACATAGCGTTCCGAGCAGAAGGAATTGGTGAAGGTGAAGCCGTCAGACGCCAATTTGCCGGCGTCGGTCAGATCCTGCGTATAGGGCGGCAGTTCGATCGAGAAGGAGTTCTCCGGCTCGATGCGGCCCTTTTCGCGGTTGAACTTCCAATAGGTCACCGCTCCGCGGAATTTTTCGTTGAACTCTGACAGCGGCGCATAGCCGCGGCCGAGCACGCCCGGATATTGGGCGGCCTCAACCACATATTCCGAATTCGGGGTCACAAACGTGCCGCCATGCTCGGACTGCATGATCGGGTTGACGACAATCTGCTGGGTTTCAAAATCATGCAGCGAAATCACGCCGATGCGCGGTGCCGACTTGTCGTTGATGAACAGAAACTGGCCATCCGGCGCGCCGGCGGTTTCCGAAATGGCGGGATGGTGGGTGTCGCCCCAATTGGGTGAACGGCCGTCAATATCGCCCTGCGCCAGAACCTTCTTGGATTCCTCGTCATAGCCATAGCCCTGCCACGGCTCCGGCGTAAACACGGCGATGTATTTCAAAATACGCATCGACGGCACGCCGTAGACGATGATCTGGCCCGACTGTCCGCCGGATGAGAAAACGATGAATTCGTCACGCTTGCCGGTAGGCGTATAGGTTTTGGCAGCGGACAACAGATCCTGCTGCGTCAGCTCACGGCGCTTCATCACTTCCTCAAGTGTTTCGGCCGAAAGAGCGGTGGCAGACATTGTGAGCCCGAGCGCGGCGATACCCGTCGTCGCCAAAAGGCTCCTGTGTATATTTCTGAACATGATTTGCCCTCAGTTCGCGACCGGGTTTGCGTGAGCGGCCCGGCAGACCGTCGGTGGACGGCACGATTCCCATCCAGCCGGGTGCTCAAATCCCATGAACCGGGCTTTGCGGTCCTTGACTTTCGTTAAGGCCGAAGGGCCTCCGCGCCGCGATATTCGGCCACGGTCAATGTTTGGCCGGAGACGGAATTCGTC
>JBATMU010000290.1:0-1896 GCA_049289995.1 Rhizobiaceae bacterium
ATGGCGATGATCTTGTCATCGTGGCGGGCTTCCTCGATCAGGCTGTCGGCAAAGACCCGCGTATAGGCCGGCGCATTGGCAGGCGCCTTGGCCTGGGCGCCGGTGATGACATCAAACTTGTTGACGCCGTGATATTTGTCGGCCGCCGCCTCGGCTGGCGCATAGCCCTTGCCCTTCTGGGTGACGACATGGACCAGAACCGGGCCGTCGCCATGGTCGCGCACATTGCGCAGAACCGGGATGAGGTGCTCGAGATTGTGACCGTCAATCGGGCCGATATGATAGAAGCCCAGTTCCTCGAACAGCGTGCCGCCGGTGACATAGCCGCGCGCATGCTCCACAGCCCGGGTGATGGCCCGGTCGATGCGCTTGCCGAGGTAAGCGGTCATGCGCTTGCCGAATTCGCGGAAGCCCTGATAGGTGCGCCCCGAGGCAAGCCGGGCCAGATAGGCGCTCATGGCGCCCGAAGGCGGGGCAATGGACATGTCATTGTCGTTGAGGATGACGATCAACCGCGCGTCAAGCGCACCGGCATTGTTCATGGCTTCATAGGCCATGCCCGCCGACATTGCCCCATCGCCGATGACCGAGATGACATGGTTGCGCCTGCCGTCCATCTGGCTGGCCACGGCCATGCCAAGGCCGGCAGAGATCGAGGTCGAGGAATGAGCGGCGCCAAACGGATCAAACGGGCTTTCATCGCGCTTGGTGAAGCCCGACAGCCCGCCTTCCTGGCGAAGCGTGCGGATGCGGTTTCGCCTTCCGGTCAGGATCTTGTGAGGATAGGCCTGATGGCCGACATCCCAGATCAACCTGTCGTCCGGCGTGTTGAACACGTAGTGCAGGGCAATGGTCAGTTCGACCACGCCAAGCCCGGCGCCCAGATGCCCGCCGGTCTGCGAAACCGCGTCAATCATTTCCGCGCGCAGTTCATCGGCAAGCTGCGGCAGACTGGATTCAGGCAGCGCGCGCAAATCCGCAGGCCATTCGGCCTGGTCCAGAAGCGGCGTGATGGGGCGTTGGGTCAAAGGCGGGTCCAGCCTGTCATGCATTCGGCAATGTCATTCCGCGTCGAGCGGCTCGGTGCCTGTGGGTTTGCCATCGCGCGAAAGCCTGATCTTTTCAACCTTGTCCTCGGCCGATTGCAGCAGTTTGGCGCAATGGGTCTTCAGCGCCTCGCCGCGTTCGTAGAACTGGATCGACTTGTCGAGAGGCACGTCGCCGCGCTCCAGATCCTCGACAATCCGTTCGAGTGCGGCCAGCGCCTGTTCAAAACTCATGGCGGCGATATCGGCATTTGCGGCTTGCGTCATGTCTTATCCCTTCATCAGCCGGCTGACATGCGCGCCCACCGAAAAGCCCAGTCCCTGCAGGTCGTACCCGCCCTCAAGCACGCTGACAAGCCGATTGCCGGCATGCTTGCCGGCCAGCTCCATCAGATGGCCGGTCGCCCAGTCGAAATCCGCCTCGACCAGATTGATCTCGGCCAGCGGGTCACGGTGATGGGCGTCAAATCCGGCTGAAATGAGGATCAGGTCCGGGCTGAAATTGGCGACAGCCGGCAGGACGCGGCTCAGGAATGCCTCCCGGAAAGCATCGCTGCCGTCATTGGGCGAAAGCGGCGCATTGACGATATTGCCAACGCCGACCTCGTCCTTGGCCCCGGTGCCCGGATAGAGCGGCATCTGGTGGGTGGAGACATAAAGCACCGAGGGATCATTCCAGAAAATGTCCTGGGTGCCGTTGCCGTGGTGTACGTCCCAATCGACAATGGCCACGCGCTCGGCGCCATGGGCGCGCTGGGCGTGGCGGGCGGCGATGGCCACCGTGTTGAACAGGCAAAAGCCCATGGCCGTTTCGCGCTCGGCATGGTGGCCGGGCGGGCGGGCAGCGACA
>JBATMU010000291.1:0-5567 GCA_049289995.1 Rhizobiaceae bacterium
TAGAAATGCAAGACAAACAAAAACCGCGTTCCCGAGATCGGCGAACGCGGCTTTGTCATTGATACGCATGACCCTTCGCTACGCAAAAACACTGCGAAGGAAACAAACTCCGGTACGCGAGACCTGATCCGGAGCTTTGGCGGCTTCAAAAGCGCCGCCGTGATCTGGACCATAATGTGACATCGTTACCGGCTGGTTAGCGAGCCCTTAAGCAAGAATGAATTTCGACGTTTTCTGCAAAATAGGCCAACAAATAATACTGTATTTGCAGGGTGTTAACGAAGGTTACCCCGGCTTTAACCCTTGGACTGGCCGGGCTGGCCGCGCAGGAAGCCGATAATGCCGGAAAAATCGGTTTCCGCCCCTCCGGCCGCATTAAACGCCGCAAAAAGTTCTGTGGCATGCGCGCCAAGCGGCGTTGCCGCACCCGAGGCGCGGGCCGCTTCCTGCGAAAGGTTGAGATCTTTCAGCATGAGCGCTGCGGCAAAACCGGGCTTGTAGCCATTGTTGGCGGGCGAAGCGGGCACCGGGCCAGGCACCGGGCAATACTTGGTGATCGACCAGCATTGACCCGACGACGTCGAGGCGACATCAAACAGCGCCTGATGCGAAAGCCCGAGCTTTTCGGCCAGTACAAAGCCTTCGCAGACGGCGGCCATCGACACGCCGAGGATCATGTTGTTGCAGATTTTTGCTGCCTGGCCAGCGCCTTCGCCGCCGCAATGAATGATGCGGCCGGCCATGGGTTGGAGAATTGGTTCGGCTGCGGCAAATGCCTGTTCCTCGCCCCCGGCCATGAAGGTCAATGTGCCAGCTGCCGCGCCGCCGGTGCCGCCGGAAACCGGCGCGTCCACGGACAGCAAACCGGCGGCACGGGCCAGTGCGTGCGCATCGCGGGCCGATTGCACGTCCACCGTCGAACAATCGACAAACAGCGTGCCGGGCGACGCCAAGGGCGCCAATGTTTGCCATACCGAAATGACATGCTTTCCGGCCGGCAGCATGGTGATGAGCACATCCGCACCGTCAAGCGCGGCATGTGCACTTTCGGAAATCACGACGCCATTGCTGCGCGCAAGGTCGAGATTGGCTGGCAACAGGTCGAAACCGCGCACGCTATGCCCGGCCTTGACCAGATTGGCGGCCATGGGATTGCCCATGTTGCCGAGCCCGATGAATGCGATCGCCGTCATGCCGTCCTCCTCAGTGATTTGCCTGATGCCGGGCGATGATGACCCGCATGATTTCATTGGTGCCTTCGAGAATCTGGTGGACGCGCAGGTCGCGCACCAGCTTCTCCACGCCATAGTCGTGAAGGTAACCATAGCCGCCCAGAACTTGCAGCGCCTGATTGGCGACCTCAAAGCCGGTATCGGTGGCCAGTCTTTTGGCCATGGCCGACCATTTGCCGGCGTCCACCGCCTTGGCGTCCAGCTTTGCGGCGGCGGCGTAGACCATCAGCCGGGCGGCCTGCAGTTCGGTTTCCATGTCGGCAAGGCGGAATTGCAGCGCCTGAAATTCGAGGATCGGTTTGCCGAAGGCAGTGCGCTCGGCAGCATAAGCCTGGGCCTTGTCCAGGGCAGCCTGTGCGCCGCCCAGGGAACAGGCGGCAATGTTAAGACGTCCGCCGTCGAGCCCGGCCATGGCGATGGAAAATCCCGAACCTTCTTCCGCAAGCAGGTTTTCGGCGGACACGCGGCAATCGGTGAAAATGACCTGGCGGGTTGGCTGCATGTGCCAGCCCATCTTGTTTTCGAGCGCGCCAAACGACAGGCCGGGCGCTTCTTTCGGCACAACAAATGCCGATATGCCTTTTGGGCCGGGTCCGCCCGTGCGCGCCATCACCACGTAGATGTCGCTTTCGCCAGCTCCGGAAATGAACTGCTTGGCGCCATTGAGGACATAGCCATCGCCATCACGCACGGCCCTGGTTTTCAAGGCGGCGGCGTCCGATCCCGAACCCGGCTCGGTCAGGCAGTAACTCGCAAGATGCTGCATGGACGTGAGCGGCGGCAGGAAGCGCTGGCGCTGGGCGGCATTGCCGAACTTGTCGATCATTGCCGCTGCCATGTTGTGGATGGAAATGAAGGCCGAAAAGCCCGGACAGGCCGAGGCCAAAGCCTCGAAAACCAGAACGCCGTCAAGCCGCGTCAATTCCGCGCCGCCGCAATCGCTGCCGACGTAAAGTCCGCCAAAACCCAGCGGGCCGGTGGAACGGATCACAGCGGACGGGAAGTGCCGATTTTTGTCCCAATCCAGCGCATGCGGGGCAATCTCGCCCGCAGCAAAGGCTTGCGCCATGTCCTTTATGGCGCGCTGGTCGTCCGTCAGTTCGAATTGCCGGTGCATGTGCTTGCCGCTTGCTGTTGCCGTTGCGGCCAATGTAAAGCATGGCGAAAGCCGCGCAATCCGGGCCAAAGAATGAGACCGGCATGATTTCCAATATGAGAAGGCCGCCGGGCCGGGCGCTGATGCTGCAAGGCACCGGTTCGGATGTCGGCAAGACGCTGCTTGTCGCCGGGCTGTGCCGGTTGGCGGCGCGGCGTGGGCTAAGCGTGCGGCCGTTCAAACCGCAGAACATGTCCAATAATGCGGCTGTCGCCTTTGACCCGGTGAATGGCGGCGCTGGCGAGATCGGCCGGGCGCAATGGCTGCAGGCGCTGGCTTGCGGCATCCAGCCCAGCACCGACATGAACCCGGTTCTCATCAAGCCCGACAGTGATACCGGTGCGCAACTCATCGTGCAGGGACAGGTGGCGGGCAGGGCGGAAGCCAAAAGTTACCAGGCGCTCAAGGGCCGGCTGTTGCCTGCCGTGCTGGAATCTTTCCAGCGCCTGAAGGCCGAGGCCGATCTGGTCATTGTCGAAGGTGCTGGTTCACCAGCTGAAATCAACCTGCGCGACCGCGACATCGCCAATATGGGGTTTGCTGAAGCCGCTGGCGTGCCGGTGGTGCTGGTAGGCGACATCGACCGCGGCGGGGTGATTGCCGCACTTGCCGGCACACATCTCATCTTGCCGGAAAATGATCGCGCGCTGATCAAAGGCTTCATCATCAACAAGTTCCGCGGTGATCTTTCGCTGTTTGACGAAGGCTTGGCGGCCATTACGCGCTTCACCGGCTGGCCATCGTTCGGCGTAGCACCGTGGATCAAGGCGGCGTCACTACTGCCATCCGAAGACGGGGTCATCCTCGAGCGGCGGCGCGCTTCGTCTGGCGCAAGCATCAAGATCGCCGTGCCGATGCTGTCACGGATCGCCAATTTCGATGATCTGGACCCGCTGGCCGCCGAACCAGGCGTAGAAGTGGTGTTTGTCGCGCCCGGCCAGCGGATTCCGGCAGACGCGCGGATCATCATCATCCCCGGCACCAAGTCAACGATCGCCGATCTCGCCATGCTGCGGGCGCAAGGCTGGGCCGATGACATTGCCGCGCACCGAGACAGGGGTGGGAGTGGTGTCGGCCTCTGCGGCGGCTATCAGATGCTTGGCCGGACGATTGCCGACCCGGATGGAGCCGAAGGGCAGGCAGGCGAGGCAGCCGGGCTGGGACTTCTCGATGTTGAAACCGTGCTTGCGCCGCAGAAAATCGTGCGGCTGGCCTCGGGCCGCGCCATTGCCGGCGGCGCGCCGGTCAGCGGCTATGAAATCCACATCGGGCGGACATTTGGCCCGGATTGCGCCCGCCCGCTATTTGAACTGGCCAATGGTCCGGATGGCGCAATGTCTGCCGACGGCAAGGTGATGGGCGCCTATCTGCATGGCGTGTTCGGCTCCGACGCATTCCGCCGCACCTTTCTGGCCGGATTTGGCCATGCCGCGACCGGCGGCAGCTATCATGACGGCGTGCTCGCCGCGTTGGATGCCGTTGCAGACGCACTGGAGCAAAGTCTTGATATTGAAGGACTGTTTGCGCTGGCGCGTTAAATCCCCGCCCAGACCCTGAGCGGATTGGCGGGATCGGCGAGCAGCCTGAGCGCCAGGCCGGCGCAGACCAAGACAAGAAGCGGCTTGATGAGGGCGGCGCCGTTGCGGATGGCGGCATGGGCGCCGAGCCTGGCGCCCAAAAATTGCGCTACGCCCATGGCCAGTCCGGTTTGCCAATGAATGGCGCCGGCCCCGGCGAAAATGGCGAATGCTCCCAGATTGGAGGCAAAATTCAGGAGTTTTGTGTGGGCGGTGGCGCGCAGCACGCCGAAACCGGCCAAAGCCACAAAACCCAGCATGAAGAACGACCCGGTTCCCGGGCCGAACACGCCGTCATAAAAGCCGATCAGCGGCACGAAAGTCACCAGAAAGGCGATCGCAGGCATGCGGCGCACGCCGTCTTTGTCGCTGAGGTTCGGCTTGACTGCGAAATAGATGCCGATGGCGACCAGCAGGAAGGGCAGGGCGGCGCGGAACAGGTCGGGCGGCAGGATGGAGGCAGTCAAAGCGCCGAGCGCAGCGCCTGATGCCGAGAACAATGCCTCGGACCATTGCCGCCGCACATCAACCAGTCCTTTCGAGGCGTAGGTCAGCGTTGCCGAAGCCGAGCCGAACAGGCTTTGCAGCTTGTTGGTGCCGAGCGAGGCAATGGGCGAGAATCCGGCCAGCAAAAGGGCGGGAACGGTGATCAAGCCGCCGCCGCCGGCGATGGAATCGATGAAGCCGGCAGCAAAGGCCGCAGCGGTCAGCATCAGCAGGATTTCAAGCGCGGGATCTGTCATCTGGATTCCATGTCGAGCCGGTTGACCACAAAGGTGCTGTCCCGGCAAGGCGCTACCGTTGGTGGGCGGGCTGGGCTATGGGTTGAAGTAACAATGAATGGGGTGAGTCCGATGAGCGAAGGCCTGTTTGCAAAGATCAGGGCATTGTTTGAAGGTGAGGCGCCGGTCCGCCGGGTCATCCAGGATCCGGCCATGGCTTCGGAAATCCTGCTTTTGGCGCGGGTCGTGTTGGCGGACGGCAAGGCCAAGGGCAGTGAACTTGCCGTTTTGAAGCGGATTTGCGCCGACAATTTCGGGCTGACCGGCGAGAATTTCGATGAAGTCATGGCCTATCTCGAGGATTTTTCCTACGAAACCACCGGGACGCAGGCCATTTCCGCTTTCGCTGGCCTGCCGCTGGAGCGGCGCAAGGCACTGGTTGGCCATATGGCCGAAATTGCCCGGGCCGACCACGAAATCAACCTTCACGAAGCCAAGTTGATCAAGCGGGCGCTTGAAGTGCTGCAACTGGAAGCCGGCGATATAGCCCTGCCATCGGCCTGATCGCTGTCTTTCAAGGACATTCTTCATTAGCTTCGGGAGGCTTGCTTCGTGAATTTGTCTGTGTTCGTCTGCGGCAGAGTGTTGGGAGCCAGGTTATGAACGCACAGTCGCTTTTCATTCTTTTTGCCGCAGCAATTGGCGGCGTGGCAGGCTGCCTCGGGCTTTGGCTGGTGCTGAACCGGATTGCCGGGCTGCCGTTTGCCAAGCTTGGCGGCCATCCGGGCAAGCAATTGTGGTCGGTGCTTTTCATGATGCCGGTGCCGTTCATGCTTTCGCTTGGCCCGCTCGCCATGACCCTGCCGCTCAGCCTTGCCTG
>JBATMU010000292.1:0-8412 GCA_049289995.1 Rhizobiaceae bacterium
CGCTTGCCCTCCATGACCTCGCGCGCCAGATCGGCTTCGGCGCGGATGGCCCGCATGCCGCGTCCGCCGCCGCCCCATGAGGCTTTCAGCATGACCGGATAGCCGATTGAGGCAGCCATCGCCTTGATTTCACTGACATCATCGGGGAGCGGACCCGTTGCCGGCACAACCGGCACGCCGACTTCCATGGCCAGATTGCGCGCCGCCACCTTGTTGCCGAGCCGCCGCATGGTGTCAGGCTTGGGGCCGATGAAGATGATGCCGGCTTCGGCGCAGGCATCGGCAAATTCCGGGCTTTCCGACAACAGGCCATAGCCGGGATGAATGGCGTCAGCGCCCGACAATTTGGCGACGCGGATCACTTCCTCGATCGACAGATAGCTCTCGATCGGCCCCATGTCCTTGGCAAGGTGCGGCCCGCGGCCAATCGGATAGCTTTCATCGGCCTTGAAGCGATGCAGCGAATATTTGTCTTCCTCGGCCCAGATCGCCACCGTCTTGATGCCAAGCTCATTGGCGGCGCGAAACACCCGGATGGCGATTTCGGAACGGTTGGCGACGAGAATTTTCGAGATCGGCACGGGCGGGCTCCGAAAGGAGGAATTCGAATTCCTGTCTAACGGAATTTTGCTGCACTGCAAACGGTCCGGATTGCCGCATTTCAATCGGTTGAAACAAAAACGCCCGGCGCGAGGCGCCGGGCGTTTCCGATGGTCAGGCAAAGGCCTGATTACATGGCTTTTTCGAAGTAGGAGATCTTGCCGTCGTCGCCCTTCTTCCATTCGTACATGACGTAGTCCGGGCGGGTGATGTCGCCCTTGGCGTCATAGCCGATGTCGCCGATCGCCGTTGCCCAGGGGCCCGAAGCCTTGATGGCTTCCGCAACCTTCTGGGAATCATTGGCGCCGACCTTGCCGGCAGCGGCAGCAACAATCTGCAGCGCGGCATAGGAATAGAGCGTGTAGGCTTCCGGCTCGAAGCCCGCGGCGCGGAACTTCTCGACGATTTCCTTGGCGGCCGGGTTCTTGCGCGGATCCGGAGCAAACGTCATCAGCGAGCCGATGACGGCATCGCCGCCGATCGAAGCCAGCTCGTTCGACACGATGCCGTCGCCGGACATGAACTGGGCCTTGACGCCCAGATCAGCCGCCTGGCGGACCATCAGGCCGAATTCGGTGTGCAGGCCGCCGAAGTAAACGACCGAAACGCCGGCATCCTTCATCTTGGTGATCAGCGCCGAGAAATCCTTGTCGCCGATGTTGACGCCTTCATACATGACTTCCTTCATGCCGGCATCGTTCATCGCCTTCTTGGTGAAGTCGGCGAGGCCCTGGCCGTAAGGAGTCTTGTCATGAATGACGGCAACCTTGGCGTCCTTGAAATTGGCGGCAATGTATCCGCCGGCAACCGGGCCCTGCTGGTCATCGCGGCCGCAAGTGCGGAACGTGTTCCACAGGCCGCGGTCGGTCAGCGTCGGATTGGTGGCCGAAGGGGTGATCACCAGAACGCCGTTTTCGGCATAGACGTCGGAAGCCGGAATGGTGACGCCCGAGTTGAAGTGGCCGATGACGAACTTGACACCGTCAGCAACGAACTTGTTGGCGACCGAGATGCCCTGCTTGGGATCGGAGACGTCATCGCCGAACGACAGGACGATCTTTTCGCCGTTCATGCCGCCAGCGGCATTGATGGCTTCTGCAGCGGCTTCGGCGCCCTTCTGCAGCTGTGCGCCGAAAGCAGCGTTGGGGCCGGTCAGCGGGCCGGCAACGCCGATCATGATGTCGGCCCAGGCGGCGCCTGAGAAGGCCATAACCGCGGTCATGGCGACTGCGGACAAGAGTGATTTCTTCATTGGTAGTGCTCCCGTGGGTTGGTGGGCTTGGAATACCCCTGTGCGATGCTCACCGGGATCGCAGAGAGGGATAGTTTGCCGATTTTCCAGCATTTGTCACGCCGATTCCCGTGAGGATCGGCATTAATCATGAATGCCCCGGCTTCGCCTTCCAGGAGAATGGCGAGGCCTTTTCATACATCCAGTGATATTGGCGCACCATCTGGCTGGTGCGGGTATAGCGGTATCCCAGCACGCCGATCACCGCCAGCACCGCAGTGTCGAGCAGGTAATGCGGCAGGCTGGCGATCGGCCCCTGATAAAGCGCGTAGTGCAGGAACTGCATGCCGAAGCCGAGAATCAGCGCATAGACCAGGTAGGTGCCCATCGTGCGCCATGTCTGCGCGCTCGCCTTGCCGGCCATCCATGAGGCCCAGCAGCCGAAAGCGAAAAACACATAAAGGCCCGGCAAGGGCGCTCCGGTCAGAATGTCGAGAAGCATGGGAAAGTCCTCCTCAATGGCCGCCGCCTTCCAGATAGGCGGCGCGCACTTCGGGATTGGCCAGAAGTTCGCGGCCCGTGCCGCTCATTGTGACGCGGCCATTGACCATGACATAGCCGCGATGCGCAAGCTTGAGCGCGCCGAACGCGTTTTGTTCAACCAGGAACACCGTCAGGCCCTGGGTCTGGTTCAGCATGCGGATCGCATCGAAAATCTGCTTGACGATGATCGGCGCAAGACCGAGCGACGGTTCATCCAGCAGCAGCAATTTGGGCCGCGCCATCAAGGCGCGCGCAATCGACAGCATCTGCTGCTCGCCGCCCGACAAGGTGCCGCCGCGCTGCGCCAGCCGCTCCTTCAGGCGCGGGAACAGCACGAACATCTTTTCGGCGTCCTCGTCGAAATGGGCCAGATTGTCGAGGCTGGCCCCCATCTGCAGGTTTTCCATCACCGTCATGCGCGGGAAAATCCGCCGGCCTTCGGGTGATTGCGCCACGCGCAGCCGGGCGATTTCATGGGTCGGCAATTGGGTGATGTCCTTGCCATCAAACAGGATGGTCCCGGTCCGCGCCCTGGGCGCACCGAAAATGGTCATCATCAGCGTCGATTTGCCCGCGCCGTTCGAGCCGATCAGCGTGGCGATCTCGCCGCGCTTGACCGATACGCTGACCGAATCCAGCGCACGGATATTGCCATAATAGGCCGAGACATCCTTGATCTCGAGGAGATTTTCCGAGCCGCTCATGCCTTGCGTCCTCCGGCCTTGGAGCTTTTGGCGAGGATTTTGGCCTGGCCGATCCAGTCTTCGCGCGCAATGCGGCCGTCAAATTCCAGATAGGCTTCAGCCGCAATCACGTCAGCCTTTTTCCAGGCGGCGATCTGGCTGAACAGCGTCACGCCATGGGCATTGAGCTTGCGGTTGTTGACCGGGCCGATGCCCTTGATCAGCGTCAGGTCGTCCGGCTTGGATACGGCAGGTTTTGTTGCTGAAACCACCGCAGGTTTCTTGGTCGCAGCTTCTGGTTTCGCCGCTGGCTTGGCGATATCCGCCTTGGCGGCTATGGGCTTGCCCTTCGGCAATGCCGCAGGCTTGACGGCCTTGGCCGGAGCGGCCTTGCCTTTTGAAGACGCCGTTGAAGCCGAAACAGCCTTTGCGGCGGCCGGCTTTGCCGCTGAAACCGCATCAGGTTTTTTGGGCGAAGCGGCCGGCTTGGCGGCCGGCTTGGTACCCGGCTTGGCCATATCGGCCTTGGCGGCGATCGGTTTGCCCTTGGGCACGTTTGCCAAAGCTGCAGCCTTGGCCGGTTCGGCCTTGCCTTTCGAGGCTGCGGTTGACGCCGATACTGCTTTTGCGGCGGGTTTTGCCGCTAAAACCGCTGCAGGTTTTTTGGGCGAAGCGGCCGGCTTGGCGGCGGGTTTGGTTCCCGGCTTGGCCATATCGGCCTTGGCGGCGATCGGTTTGCCCTTGGGCACGGTTGCCAAAGCTGCAGCCTTGGCCGGTGCGGCCTTGCCTTTCGCGGCAGAGCTGACGCGCGCAGAATTGGCCGCCAGCGGCGACACTTTCACCATTTCACCGCCGCTATGGCCGATCGTGTCGGTTACCGGGCCTGCAAACATCGAGGCTGACGCCGAAGGCCCGTGCGCCGGATCAGGCTCGCCATCAAGCTCGTGGATGGTCCGGCCATTGGCGCCCTCAACCTCGGCTTCAACGGCAGCCACTTCATCGTCGTCAACGCCAAGATAGGCGGCAATGACTTTCGGATCGCTGCGCACCTCGGACGGTGAACCATCGGCGATCTTGCGGCCATATTCGAGCACGACAACATGATCGGAGATTTTCATCACCACCGACATGTCATGCTCGATCAGCAGGATCGACGTGCCGGTATCCTTGCGGATGCCGAGCAGAAGATCGTTGAGTTCGCCCGATTCACGTGCATTGAGGCCAGCTGCCGGCTCATCCAGGCACAAAAGCTCGGGTTCCGTGCACATGGCGCGGGCAATTTCCAGCCGCCGCTGCGCGCCATAGGGCAGATCGCCCGCCGCATCATCGGCGCGCGCCGTCAGTCCGATCTTGTCGAGCCAATAGCGCGCCTTGTCGATGGATTCCGCCGAGGCTTTGCGATAGCTGCCAATGCCAAGCAGGCCAAGGATCGTGAAACCCGACGCCCTCATCAGCGTATTGTGCTGGGCCACCAACAGGTTTTCCAGGATCGTCATTCCGGAAAACAGCCGGATGTTCTGGAAGGTGCGCGCCACCTTGGCCTTTTGCGGGATTTGAAAATCCGGCATGCGCTCCAGAAGGAATTTTTCGCCGCCCTTCCGCTCCATGGTGATCATGCCCACGGTCGGCTTGTAAAAGCCGGTGATGCAGTTGAAAACGGTTGTCTTGCCTGCGCCGTTCGGGCCGATCAGCGCGGTGATTTCTCCGCGCCGGGCTTCAAATGACAGCTTGTCGATGGCGACCAGGCCGCCGAAAATCATCGACAGGTGATCGACCTTGAGAATGGGCGCCATCAGCCGTGGCCCTCCTTGGTGAAAGCGCCGGATACGGCCTTCGCCGAATGCAGGAACGCGGTGGGCTGGCGGCTGCCGACAAAGCCGCGCGGCTTCCAGACCATGACGATGACCATGGCGATGCCGAACAGCAGCATGCGGTAAAGCTCAGGCGTGAAGGAAGGCCCGAAAATCTGCTTTAGGAAATTCATTTCACGCAGGATTTCCGTGCCGCCGATCATGACGATGGCCGCCACCGCAATGCCGCCCAGCGAGCCCATGCCGCCCAGGACGACAATGGCAAGGATCACCGCCGATTCCAGGAACACGAAGGATTCGGGACTGACAAAGCCCTGCCGCACCGCAAAGAAAGCACCGGCAAATCCGCCGAACATGGCGCCGATGGCGAAAGCCGTCAGCTTGGTGTTGGTCGTGTTGATGCCAAGCGACCGGCAGGCGATTTCATCCTCGCGCAACGCTTCCCAGGCGCGGCCAACCGGCATGCGCCGGAGCCTCAAGGTCACGTAGGCGGTCAAAAGCGCCAGCGCGACGATCAGGTAATAGAGGAATATCTTGTAGTAGATGCCCGAAACCGGCAGCCCGAATGTCGCGGCAAAACCCTCTGGTCCGGGCGTGAACGGAATGCCGAACAAGGTGGCCTTGGCAACGCCGGAAATGCCGAATGTGCCCTTGGTCACCGCCGTCCAGTTGATAAGCACCAGCCGGATGATTTCGCCGAACGCCAGTGTGACGATAGCCAGATAATCGCCGCGCAGCCGCAGCACCGGAAAACCGAGAATGACACCCCAGAAGGCGGCCAGTATGCCCGCCACCGGCAGCAGAACCCAGAATGACAGGCCGAAATAATCCGACAACAGTGCATAGGAATAGGCGCCGACCGCATAGAAAGCCACGTAGCCGAGGTCGAGCAGGCCGGCCAAACCGACCACGATGTTCAGCCCCCAGGCCAGCATGATGTAGATGAGGATCTGGATGCCGAAATTGTCGATCCATTTCAGCGAGCCCTGCAGCGATCCGGTCGTTGCCAGTGCATAGCCGCCCATGATGACCGGATAGGCCAGAAGCGCGATGATCGCCAAAATGTTGAAATTGCGCTTCACATAGCTGTCGCCCGTGACGATGTGCGCCTTGGCGCTTTTCGACGCCTTGCTGCGCGCCATCGCCGGAACCATGACATAGGCATGAAGGAAACGGCCAACGATCACCAGCGCCACAACCACGGCCAACAGGCCCCAGCGCTGGACAAGAATGAGCCGGTTGTCGATGTCCTGGTCGGTCTTTACGCCGATCAACAAAAGGAACATGCCCGCCGCAATGGCGCCGGCAAAAAGCGCCTCGCGTACCGCTGCGGCAATGGTCGTGCTTTCGGACGCCTCTGCCGGGGCGCCGGTTCTGACATGGGGTCCGGCCATCGCTTACACCTTTTCCACTTCGGGGCGCCCGAGCAGGCCGGACGGCAGGAAAATCAGTACGATCGCCAGGATCGAAAAGGCGGCGACGTCCTTGTAGTCGATGGAGAAATAGGCCGACCACATGCTTTCGATGAAACCGATCAGCAGGCCGCCGATCACCGCACCTGGAATGGAGCCGATGCCGCCGAGCACGGCTGCCGTAAAGGCTTTCACGCCCGGAACGAAACCGTCTGAAAACACCACGACGCCGTAATACATGAGGTAAAGCGTTCCGGCGACCGCCGCCAACGCCGCGCCCATCACGAAGGTGATCGAGATCGTCTTGTCGACATCGACGCCAAGCAGGGCCGCCATCTTGCGGTCCTGTTCGCAAGCGCGCTGTGCCCGGCCGAGCGGCGTCTTGTTGACCAGATACCAGAAAATGGTCAGCAGCAGCGCCGTCACCACGAAGATCACGATCTGCTTGAGTGAAATTGTGATGCCCATGATTTCATAGTTCTGGGAAATCATCGGCGGGATCGGCTTGTTGCGCGGGCCTTGGGCGACCTGCACGAAATTCGACAAGACGATCGACATGCCGATTGCCGTGATCAGCGGCGCCAGCCGGAACGAACCGCGCAAGGGCCTGTAAGCCATGCGTTCGATTGCCCAGTTCCACAGGCTGGTCATGACCATAGCGACCAGCATCATGACCAGAAGGAACAGCACGATGTTGATGCCGGCAAACAATCCGACGAGAATGAGATAAACGATCAGCGCGACGAACGCGCCAAGCATGAAAATGTCGCCATGGGCGAAATTGACCATGCCGATGATCCCGTAGACCATCGTGTAGCCGATGGCGATCAGACCGTAGATCGACCCCAGAGTCAGCCCATTCACAAGCTGCTGGACAAAGTACTGCATACACACTCCCCGCAAGCACCAGTTTCGCAGCCTTTGCGGCCGGCTTTTTGCACCTGTCGCCTTTAGTCGTAACGCCTTGCACCCGGAAAGCAACTGCTTTCGGGACGCGGCGGGCTGGCGCAAGGAGATAACAAGCCAAACCGGTTTTTAATTCGATTGAATGCAGGCCGATATTGGTGTGATTTCGTCAATTTTGGTTCAAATGAACTGGTGCGGCTTTCATCGGGCCGGATCAGACAACCGAAAATCCGTGCGCGAACAGGTCGCGGCTGTCGATGAAAATCGTGTTGTAGCCGGTCGTCCGCGCCCAGCCAGCTATGGAAGGGATGATCGCCGGACGGCCGCCGACCGTTGTTTCAGCTTCCGCACGGCCATGAAACAGCGAGCCGATGATGGATTCGTGGACAAAATCCTCGCCGGTCTTCAATCGGCCCTGCGCATGCAGTTGCGCCATGCGCGAGGAAGTGCCGGTGCCGCAGGGCGAACGGTCTATGGCCTTGTCGCCGTAGAAAACCGCGTTGCGGGCATGGGCGCCTTCCGCCCGTGGCGCGCCGGTCCACAGGATGTGGGTCAGCCGGTTGATGGCCGGGTTTTCGGGATGCACGAAGCTGTAGGCCTCATTCAGCCTCTGCCTCAGCACGGGGCTAACGGCGATGAGGTCACCGGCCGAGTGCTCGGCCATGTCACGGAAATTGTCCTGCGGCTCGACAATGGCGTAAAAATTGCCGCCATAGGCCACATCGACTTTCAGCCGCCCAAACACCGGACAATCGGCCTCCATGCCTTCCGCATAAAGGAAGGACGGCACATTGGTGATCCGCACTTCCTCGACATAGCCGCCTTCCAGCCGGTACTCGGCCTTGACCGGGCCAGCCGGTGTATCGAGCATCAGCACGCCCGGAATTTTCGGGCTGACCAGGCCGTGTTCTATCGCCATTGTCACCGTGCCGATTGTCCCGTGCCCGCACATCGGCAGGCAGCCGGAGGTCTCGATGAACAGGATTCCGATATCGCAATCGGCCCGGGTCGGCGGATAGAGAATGGACCCCGACATCATGTCATGGCCGCGTGGCTCGAACATCAGCCCGGTGCGGATCCAATCATGATTGGCAAGAAAATCAGCACGCCGCTCCATCATTGTCGCGCCGCTGAGCAATGGCCCGCCACCGGCCACCAGCCTGACCGGATTGCCGCAGGTGTGGCCGTCAATGCAATGAAAAGAATGGCGCGTCATGTCAGAACCG
>JBATMU010000293.1:0-8985 GCA_049289995.1 Rhizobiaceae bacterium
GCGCAAGGCCGATCTCAATCCGAAGCCGGTCTCCGGGCGGCAGGAGCTGCTCGAGAACGTGGTCAACCGGTATGTTTGAAGGCGTGGTTCGTCATTCGCAGTCCGTCGTTCGCGGCTTTGCAGTGGAGACTGGCTTAAGCGGCCGGATGCACCATTATTTGTAACCCACGACCAACAAGCCACGAAAGTGCCGCCATCCCCTTCTCCGTCAGCTAAGCTGACGCCTTTCCCCCATTGCATGCGGGCGAGGACAGGCTGTGCGCCGCCGACCTTTCCCTCGCCTGTAGGGGGCAGCAAAGCTGACGGAGAGTGGTCGAATTCATCCTTCGCGGTTTGTGTGGATAATTTGAAGCCGGGCAGCTAGCCTTCATCCACGAACCACGAACCACGAACCCACCCCCCATGGCCTTCACCTTCCGCCAGCTCCAGTATTTCGTGGCCGTCGCCGAGCGCGGCACCGTGTCGGGCGCAGCCCAGGCGCTGTCGATCAGTCAGTCGTCAGTTACGGAAGCGATCAAGGATCTGGAAGGCGATCTCGGCGTTTCGTTGTTCGAACGGCATTCACGCGGGCTGGGGCTGACTTTCAAGGGCCAGCAATTCCTGCGTCACGCCTCCAAAATCCTTGCCGACGTGTCGGACGCCCGCAACACCTTCGCCGGAGAACGCGAAGTTCAAAGCGGGCATTTGCAGCTTGGCGTCACCTCGCTGGTGGCCGGCTATGTGCTGTCGGACCTGTTGGCCCGCTATCGCCGGGCGTTTCCAGGCGTGAAAGTTTCGGCCATCGAGGACAGCGGCGACTATCTGGAACACCTGTTGGTGGGCGGCGAACTTGATGTGGCGGTCATGGTCATTTCCAACCTGCGCGACCGCATGGCGCTGAAATCCGACCTCATCGAAAATTCTCCCTACCGGCTGTGGACGCCGCCGGGCCATCGGCTGGCCTCGGCGGAAACCGTGTCGCTGACGGAAATCGCCGCCGAGCCGATGATCATGCTGATGCTCGACGAGATCGAGGAAAACACCGCCAAGCTGGTCAATGCGCTGGGCCGCAAGCCCGACATCGCCTTCCGGACGCGTTCGGTTGAGGCGGTGCGCAGCCTGGTGGCGACGGGGGCGGGCGTGGCGCTCTTGCCCGATCTTGTCTACCGGCCCTGGTCGCTGGAAGGCGACCGCATCGAGCAGCGCCCGGTCAGCGGCGATTTGCCGGTGGTCGAATTCGGCATGGTCTGGCGGCGCGGCTCGGGCCTCAGCCAGGCGGCGCGCGATTTTATCGGGCTGGTGCAGGCCGGGCGTTCCGCGAGAGCAAGATGATATCGGAAAAACCGATATCATCATTCTTGCAAATGAATTTGCGAAAGCTTGGGGAAGGCGTAGCGTGGCCTGCAATGGGAGAAGGCTTGGCAGGACGCCGGGCCGCTGAACCGGGAGCATGACCATGAAAACTTTCCTGAAATCCTGCACGGCGCTGGCCGTCGCATCGAGCTTCGGCATTCAAGGCGCTTCGGCGGAAATGATGAAGGAACTGGGCGCGGGCGAAGGCGCGGTCTCCATCATTGCATGGGCGGGCTATATCGAGCGCGGCGAGACCGACAAGGCCTATGACTGGGTCACCGAATTTGAAGCCAAGACATCGTGCAAGGTTTCGGTGAAAACCGCGGCCACCTCGGACGAAATGGTGGCGCTGATGAATGAAGGCGGCTTTGACCTGGTCACCGCTTCGGGTGATGCCTCGCTCCGTCTGGTGGCCGGCAAGCGCGTGCAGGAAATCAACACCGCGCTGATCCCCTCCTGGGGCACGATTGACGAGCGGCTGCAGAATGCCGCCTGGCACACGGTCGACGGCAAGCATTACGGCACACCCTATGTCTGGGGCGCCAATGTCTTGATGTACAACACCAATGCCTTCAAGGAAGCGCCGAAAAGCTGGAAGGTGGTGTTTGAGGAAATGACCCTCGATGACGGCAAGTCCAACAAGGGCCGCGTGCAGGCCTATGACGGGCCGATCCACATTGCCGACGCCGCCAATTATCTGATGGCGCACAAGCCCGAGCTTGGCATCAAGGACCCCTACGAGCTGAACGAGGACCAGTACAAGGCGGCGCTTGACCTGCTGCGCGTGCAGCGCACGCTGGTCGGCCGTTATTGGCACGACGCCTTTGTGCAGATGGATGATTTCAAGAACGAGGGCGTGGTGGCGTCGGGCTCGTGGCCGTTCCAGGTCAATGTGCTGGCCGCAGACAAAGAAGCCATGGCCAAGACGCCGATTGCCTCGACCTTCCCTGAAGAGGGCATTACCGGCTGGGCCGACACGACCATGCTGCATGCCGAGGCCGAGCATCCCAATTGCGCCTATATGTGGATGGAGCATTCGCTTTCACCCAAGGTGCAGGGCGATGTGTCGGCATGGTTCGGCACGGTGCCGTCAGTGCCGGCGGCCTGCAAGGGCAATGCGCTTTTGACCGATGCCGGTTGCGCGGCCAATGGCGGCGACAAGTTCGAGCAGATCAAGTTCTGGAAAACCCCGCAGACCAAGTGTGCAAGTCAGGGCGACAAATGCGTGCCCTATTACCGCTGGGTGTCCGACTATATCGGCGTGATCGGCGGCCGCTGAGCGGTCCCCGATGGCGGCAGGACCAGCGCGCTTCCCCCCAACGCGCGGCTGATCCTGCCGCCTGCCGCCGCATCCGTAAGGTTGCGGCATGGTGTCTGGCTGCGGCCGGAAACCGAAAATCAAGCGCGGCTGAACCGGGATAAATATCTCCGGAATCAGCGGCATGGATCGACGCGAAATGGTGACACAAGTGGAAACAGCTGTCCGGTTTGAAGCTGTGTCGCGGCATTTCGGCGAGGTGCGCGCCGTGGACAGCGTTGATCTGGCCATCGCGCCGGGCGAGTTCTTCGCCATGCTTGGCCCCTCCGGCTCGGGCAAGACGACCTGCCTCAGGCTGATTGCCGGTTTCGAGCAGCCGACGTCCGGCCATATCGAGATTTTCGGCGAAACCGCCGAAGGCGTGCCGCCCTACAAGCGCGCCGTCAACACCGTGTTTCAGGACTATGCGCTGTTTCCGCATCTGGATGTGCTGGACAATGTCGCCTATGGCCTGATGGTCAAGGGCGTGGGCAAGGATGAACGCCGCAAGGCGGCGGGCGAGGCGCTCGACATGGTGGCGCTGCCCGGTTACGGCGGCCGCAAGCCGGGCCAGCTTTCGGGCGGACAAAGGCAGCGGGTGGCGCTGGCCCGCGCACTGGTCAACCGGCCCAAGGTGCTGTTGCTCGACGAGCCGCTTGGCGCGCTTGACCTGAAGCTGCGCGAGCAGATGCAGGAGGAATTGAAAACCCTGCAAAAGGCGCTCGGCATCACCTTCATCTTTGTCACCCACGATCAGGGCGAGGCCCTGTCTATGGCCGACCGGGTGGCGGTGTTCAATCAGGGCAAGATCGCCCAGATCGGCACGCCGCAAGACATTTACCGCCGGCCGGCCACGCGGTTCGTCGCCGATTTCGTCGGCTCGTCCAATGTGCTGCCGCCGGACTTCACCGCAGCGCATGGCGGCGCGAAGGCTTGGGCATCGCTTCGGCCCGAATCCATCCGCCTGGCGGACAAGGGCATTGAAGCCGTGCTGGTGTCGCGCAGTTTTTTGGGCGCGACCGTCCGGGTGATTCTCGATGCGGGCGGAACGCGGCTCACCGCCGTCCTTCCTGCTTCCATCCGCCTGCCCGAAGACGGCAGCATGGTCTGCATCGGCTGGGACCGCGCTGACCTTCACGTCATGGAAACCTCGCCATGAATACGGCCGCCAGCACGACTATGCGTGCAGAAGGGCTGGCGGACCGGCTGTCAGGCGCCTTCTGGCGGCGGCCGAACCTGTTGCTGATCGTGCTTCTGGCGTTTCCGGTGCTGTGGCTCGGGATCATCTACGTCGGCTCTTTGGCGGCCCTTCTGGCGCAGAGCTTTTTCTCGATCGATGAGTTTTCGGGCCTGGTGGTGCGCGAGTTCACGCTCAAGACCTATGGCGAGCTTTTGAAACAGGCCAATCTCGACATCCTGATCCGCACCGTCTCCATGGCGGCAATCGTCACAATTGCCTGTGCGGCGCTGGCCTTTCCGATTGCCTATTTTGCCGCCCGTTACGCCAAGGGGCGCTGGAAAGCGCTGTTTTATCTCGGCGTCATGCTGCCCCTTTGGTCATCCTATCTGGTCAAGGTCTATGCGTGGAAGCTGATCCTTGCGCAGGAAGGCGTGTTGAACTGGCTGTTTGCCAAGCTGCATCTCGGCTGGCTCCTTGATGCATGGCTTTCGCTGCCGCTGATCGGCGGCAACTCGCTGTCGATCAGCTATACCGGCACATTCCTGGTGTTCGTCTATGTGTGGCTGCCATTCATGATCCTGCCTGTGCAGGCTGCCTTGGAACGCGTGCCGGCCAATCTGGTCGAAGCTTCGTCGGATCTTGGCGCCACTCCGGCACAGACCTTTCGCAATGTGCTGTTGCCGCTGGCCTTTCCCGGCGTGGTGGCCGGTTCCATCTTTACGTTTTCGCTGACCTTGGGCGATTACATCATCCCGGCCATCATCGGCTCGTCGCGGCTGTTCATTGGCCAGGCTGTGTCGGCGCATCAAGGCACGGCCGGCAATATTCCGCTGGCCGCCGCCTTCACCGTCGTGCCGGTGGTCATCATGGGGCTCTATCTGTGGATGGCCAAAAGGCAGGGGGCTTTCGATGCGCTCTGACCCCAACAGCCGCGCTCCATTGGCGCTGAGGATTGCCGCAGGCGCGGGACTTGCCTTCCTGCACCTGCCGCTGCTGCTGATCTTCATCTATGCCTTCACCACCGAGGAAAAGAGCTATCAATGGCCGCCGCCGGGGCTGACGCTGCGCTGGTTCGAGGCTGCCTGGAACCGGCCGGATGTCTGGCAGGCGCTGTATCTGTCGCTGCAGGTGGCCAGTGTGTCGACGTTTATCGCCATGGTGCTCGGCACGCTGTGTGCGGCAGCGGTGGCGCGTTTTGATTTCTTCGGCAAGGAAACCATTTCGCTGTTGGTCATCCTGCCGATCGCACTGCCCGGCATCATCACCGGCATTGCGCTGCGTTCGGCCTTCAATCTGGCCGACATTCCGTTTTCGACCTGGACGATCATCCTGGGTCACGCGACGTTCTGCATCGTGGTGGTTTACAACAATGCCGCCGCCCGCTTCCGCCGGCTGTCCGGCTCGCTGATCGAGGCGTCGATGGATCTGGGCGCCAATGGTTTCCAAACCTTCCGGTATGTTGTCCTGCCCAATATCGCCACTGCTCTTCTGGCCGGCGGCATGCTGGCCTTTGCACTGTCATTCGATGAAGTGGTGGTGACGACATTCACCGCCGGGCAGCAGCAAACCCTGCCGATCTGGATGCTCGAGGAATTGCAGCGGCCGCGCCAGCGTCCGGTGACCAATGTGGTGGCGCTGGTGGTGGTGGCGGTGACATTCCTGCCGATACTGGCAGCCTATTACTTCACCCGTGACGGCGACCAGATCGCCGGACAAGGCAAATAACAGGAGATCGCGATGGACACGAAAATGCTGATCGGCGGGCGTTTTGAAACCGGCCAGGAAACCGAGGAAGACGTGCTCAATCCGCGCACCGGCGGCACCATTGTGCACCTGCCGGAAGCCTCGCAGGGACAGATCGAAGCGGCGGTCGCTGCGGCAGACGCGGCGTTTTCGACCTGGGCGCGGACCACGCCGTCGCAGCGTTCGGGATATCTCCTCAAGATCGCGGCTGCCATCGAGGACAAAGCGGCAGAATTTGCCGCGCTTGAAGCGCTCAATTGCGGCAAGCCGGTCAATGCGGTGCTCAACGATGAAATCCCGGCCATCGTCGATTGCTGGCGGTTTTTTGCCGGCGCGGTGCGGGCCATGCCGGGTGTTGTGGCAGGCGAATATCTGCCTGGCCATACCTCAATGATCCGCCGCGATCCGATCGGTGTGGTCGCCTCGATCGCGCCATGGAACTATCCCCTGATGATGATGGCCTGGAAGCTGGCTCCGGCGATTGCGGGCGGCAATACCGTGGTGTTCAAGCCGTCCGAGCAGACGCCGCTGACGGCACTGAAAATGGCGCGGGTTCTGGCCGACATCCTGCCGGAAGGCGTGGTCAATGTGGTGCTGGGGCGTGGCGAAAGCGTCGGCAATGCGCTCATCAACCATGCCAAGGTCAACATGATTTCGATCACCGGCGATGTGGCGACCGGCAAGAAAGTGCTGCAGGCGGCGGCCAAATCGGTCAAGCGCACCCATCTGGAACTGGGCGGCAAGGCCCCGGTGATCGTGTTCGACGACGCCGACCTTGACGCGGTGGTCAACGGCTTGCGCGCCTTCGGGTTCTACAATGCCGGGCAGGATTGCACGGCGGCCTGCCGCATCTATGCCGGCAAGAAGATCCACGACAAGCTGGTAGCCGAATTGTCCTCGGCGGTTTCGACCATCAAGTTCGGCCTCGACGACGACAGCCAGAACGAGATCGGGCCGTTGATCTCGCGCCGCCAGCGCGACCGGGTGGCGAGCTTTGTCGAACGCGCCGCCGAAATGAAGCACATGGAAATCACCACCGGCGGCAAGGCGGGCGATGGCAGCGGCTTCTACTATCACCCGACCGTTGTGGCCGGCGCTTTGCAATCGGACGAAATCGTCCGCCGTGAAGTTTTCGGGCCGGTGGTTTCCATCACCCGGTTCGACGATGCCGATCAGGCTGTGACCTGGGCCAATGACAGTGATTACGGACTGGCGTCCTCGGTGTGGACCAAGGATGTCAGCCGCGCCATGTCCGTGGCGAGCCGCCTGCAATATGGCTGCACCTGGATCAACACGCATTTCATGCTGGTCAACGAGATGCCGCATGGCGGGCTCAAGCAGTCGGGCTATGGCAAGGACATGTCGCTCTATGCGCTGGAGGATTATACGGCGGTGCGCCATGTGATGATTGCGCATGGGTGACGGCTTGCGCACCTCCGGCGGTCCTGCTTTCCTGCTCGGGAACGCTTGAACCGGAAAGCTGCCATGATCGCCGAAGCCAAGGTCAATCCGTTTGCCGTTGCAGCCTTGCTAGGCGATGCGCATTTTTCTGCGGACGGGCTGCAAATCCCCGACCCGGCCGCCTTGCTGACCGCCTGCGGCGCGAACCGCAGCCTGTTGGCTTCGCTCACCTTGGTGCAAGGCGGCGTGCAGGCAGCGGCAAACGGAGCCATCCAGGACCCCGCCGGAAACGCCATCGGCGCAGCGGCAAAGCCGGTCAACGCCAATGCGGGCGGGGCGAGCGGGGTGATCTATGCGGCATTCCCCGATCTCGAACCCATTCCGGCAATTGCCGAAAAATCGGCGATCTTCAACACGTCTGCCGGGCCTGGCCATCGCGTGATGCATTCGTTTTCGCCGCACCTGATGGGCGATCCGAAAGAAGCGCGCGCGCGGCTGGCGGCGATCCTGTCCATTGCCGACACCTATGCCAATGCGCTTGTTGCCTTCAATGCCAATGCTGCGGCGCTTGGTGCAGACGGCAAGCTGCTCAATCTGGTGCCGGTCTCGGCGGCGATTTTTGCGCAGGCGTTTGTGAACCCAGCCTTCGCCGATCTGTCGCGAAATTCGCCCGGCCATCTCGATCCGTCCTACACGTTGACGGCGCTTGGACTGGCGATCTCGGAAATGTCGGCGCGCGGCGCTGTCATTCCGCAATTGGCGCTTTATTATTACGCTGCCGATGTGTTCGCAGCGGCGCGAACAACATTGGCCGCAGTGACAGCGCCCTGACCGGCTCAAGTGTCACCCAGCAGCAAAATGCGGCTGGATTTCTGTTCACGGAGACGGATTTGTCCGGGATTTTCGATATTTTCATCATTGGCGGCGGTATCAATGGCGCAGGGATTGCCCGGGACGCTGCCGGGCGCGGCTATTCGGTCTGTCTTGCGGAAATGAATGATCTGGCCTCGGGCACGTCATCATGGTCGACCAAGCTCATCCATGGCGGCTTGCGCTATCTGGAGCATTACGAATTCCGGCTGGTGCGCGAATCGCTCGGCGAGCGCGAAGTGCTGATGGCCATGGCGCCGCATATCATCCGGCCCATGCGTTTCGTGCTGCCGCACCACAAGGCGCTGAGGCCCGCCTGGTTCCTGCGGCTCGGCCTGTTCTTTTATGACCATATCGGCAAGCGCAAGGCGCTGCCCGGCACAAAGACGCTTGACCTGCGCCACGCGCCCGAAGGCGAGCCGCTGAAACCCGGCTTTTCGACCGGGTTTGAATATTCCGACTGCCAGGTGGATGACGCGCGGCTGGTGGTGCTCAACGCCATGGATGCGGCAGCGCGCGGGGCGGATGTGCATGTGGGATGCAAGGTGATTTCGGCAGAGCGGGCAGGCGGTCTGTGGACCGTTCACCTGAGCGAAAACGGCGAAAGCCGCAGCGTGCAGGCCCGCATGCTGGTCAATGCCGCCGGCCCCTGGGTGGATGGGGTCATGGATGCGGTGACCGGCCAATCCGGCACGCACAATGTCAGGCTGGTCAAGGGCAGCCATATCGTCACGCCGAAACTCTATGCCCATGACCGGGCCTATCTGTTCCAGAATGCCGATGGGCGGGTGGTGTTCGCCATACCCTTTCAGGACGGCTATACGCTGATCGGCACCACCGATGAAGATTATGCCGGCGAACCGGGGCAGGCGGCGATCAGCGCGGCGGAAACGGATTATCTGTGCGCGGCAGTCAGCGACTATTTCAAGACGCCGGTGACCAAAGCCGATATCGTCTGGACCTATGCCGGCGTGCGACCGCTTTATGATGACGGGGCGAGCGCCGCGCAGGAGGCAACGCGCGATTATGTGCTGAAGGCGGACAGTGAAGGTGCGCCGATGCTTACGCTGTTCGGCGGCAAGATCACCACCTACCGGCGGCTGGCCGAAGAGGCGCTCGAGCAAATCGAGGCGGTGCTCGGCGCGCGCGGCAAGGCGTGGAC
>JBATMU010000294.1:0-5377 GCA_049289995.1 Rhizobiaceae bacterium
GTCCACCTGCGGTGGGAGCGGCGACAGGTGCCGCCGCCTGGCCGGGGGCTGCGGGGGCATAGTCGCGATAGGTGCGGATCCATTGTTCGCAATTGGGGTCGGTGCCGTTCAAGACATTGGCAGCGCGCACGGCTTCCATTTCCTGCGGCCGCGTCGGGTTCATGATGGCCGAGGTCATGCCGGCGCCGATGACCATGGGGATGAAGCCGGCATTGATGCCGTGACGGTGCGGCAGGCCGAACGAGATATTGGACAGACCGCAGGTGGTGTTGACCTTCAATTCGTGGCGCAAGCGGTGCAGCAGCGCAAACACCTGGCGTCCCGCGTCGCCCAAGGCGCCAATCGGCATGACCAGCGGATCGACGACCACGTCATGCGGCTTGATGCCATAATCCATGGCGCGCTCGACAATCTTCTTGGCGACGGCGAAGCGGACGTCCGGGTCCATGGAAATGCCGGTCTCGTCGTTGGAAATGGCAACGACCGGCACGTCATACTTCTTGCACAGCGGCAGAATGGCCTCGAGTTTTTCCTCTTCGCCGGTGACCGAATTGACCAGCGGGCGGCCCTTGGCGATTTTCAAGGCTGCTTCGATGGCCGCAGTGACGGATGAGTCAATCGATAGCGGCAAATCGACGAGGCCCTGGACGATCTCCATGGTCTGAACAAGCAGGCCGGGTTCGGTTTCATTGGGGTTGACCGAGGTGACACCGGCATTGACGTCAAGCATGGTGGCGCCTGCGGCGGCCTGTTCGAGCGCATCCCTGATGACGGTCTCGAAATTGCCGGCTTGCATTTCCGCCGCCAGCTTCTTGCGGCCGGTCGGGTTGATCCGCTCGCCGATGACGCAGAAGGGCTGGTCAAAACCGATGATGATTTCGCGGGTGGCCGAGGCGACGAGAGTGCGGGTCATGGGCGTCTCCGATTGATATAAAGAATTGTTTATATCGTTATGTGTGAGTGTTCAACCTGTTATTCTTTGCGTCCCTGTTCGCCATGAGCGGCCTTGGCCGCCATGTTTTCGGGCGAAACCGCGTCTCGCGACAACAGGCCGCCCAGACGTTCGACCACCTGGGCTTCGTCCTGGCGGGCCTCGCGCTTCCAAGGCTGGCGGCCCTTGAGAATGCCCGATTCGTGGACGATCTCGGCCACATATTCCTCCTGCCGGTAGGCCATGACATGCACGCCATGCACGCCCACGATGTCCTTGGTCTCATTGATGATGTCGATGCAGATGCGCTTGCCTTCGGCTTTTTGGTCGCTCGCGCCGTCCAGCCGTTTGATGACGGCGTCGGGGATATGCACGCCCGGAACATTGCTTTTCATCCAGCGGGCGGTCTTTGCGGAAGCCAGCGGGCCGACGCCAACGAGAATGAAGCACTGCTCGTGCAGTCCCATATCGCGCACCCGCTTCATGAATTCGCGGAACAACGGCACGTCATAGCAATACTGGCTTTGGACGAATTGCGCGCCTGCCCGGATCTTTTTGGCAAAGTGCAGCGGCCGGAAGTCGAACGGCGGCACAAACGGGTTGATCGCCGCGCCGAGAAAAACAGCGGGAGGGGACGTCAATTTGCGGCCCGAGAGGAATTTCGCCTCATCGCGCATCATTTTCAGCGTTTCGAGCAGCGAGATCGAATCGAGATCAAACACCGGTTTGGCGCCCGGCTGGTCACCGCCCTGCACGCCGTCACCGGTCAGGCAAAGCATGTTGGCAACGCCCATGGCGGCTGCGCCCAGCACATCGCCCTGGATGGCGATGCGGTTCTTGTCGCGGCAGGCGATCTGCATGATCGGCGCATAGCCCATGCGGGTCAGAAGCGCGCAGATGCCGACCGAGGACATGTGGCAATTGGCGCCGGATGCGTCCACGGCATTGATTGCATCGACCCAGCCGTCAAAAATGCGGGCGCGCTCATACACGTCGTCAGGATTGGCGCTGTCGGGCGGGTTGAGCTCGGCGGTGACCGAAAATTCGCCGCGGCGCAGCACACGTTCCAGCCTTCCGCGCGAGGAATGGCCGGGCAGGGGGTCGAGCGGCAGGCTCGGATCAACAGGGTTTACGTCGGCAATCATGTTGGAGACTTCTCTTCGGCGGCCTTGCGGGTAACGCGCAGCCAGGACGAGGTGTCGCGCAGGGCCTGACTGACCGGCTTTTGCACATCAAGGATTTTGTCTCCGCCCTGCATGTTGCGCGAACCTTCCCAGGCCTTGACCCAGACGCAAGGCATATCGGCCATGACTTCGCAATTGCCGTTGGCGCGCACGCCGCCGCAGGGGCCGTTGCGCAGCTGCTTGGGGCAATTCATCGGGCATGACATGCCGGTGGACGACAAGATGCACTGCCCGCACATGCGGCAGTCGAACATGAAGCCTTTCACGCCCTTTTCCAGGGCCGAAACCGGCCGTTCGGCGCGATCATAGCCGATCCTGGCAAACAGCGGATGGATTTTGACCAGCGTGGAAGAGAAGCGGTTGTAAAACCATTCGAGAAAGCGCGAATGGCGGATCGACCAGTAGCGGATGGTCAGGGCGCGGCGCTTGCGGCCATCGGCGGAGAAATTGACCGGGCCGATTTCCGGCCTCTGCGCTGGCTTTTTGGCGGCGGCCGCTTTTGGTGCGGCGGTTTCAACCATTGATCCGCCCTCCTGCCTTGACCAGCGCCACCAGCGCCTCGTGCGGATAGGCGGCGTCAAGTTCCGCCGCAGCCTTGGCCGCTTCGCTCTCGAGGTCATCGGAAACACTGACAGGCTCGGCCTTGCGCCATTCCTCGAGATAGGCATCGGTGCCGGCCGCGCCCGTGCGCATGGCGCACATGTCGATGGCCTCGGTGAAGCGCAGGCCGAGTTCGCGCTTGGCAGCGGTGCGGCCTTTTTTCACGATGACCTGGGCAGGTATGTCACGCCAGTAAACGACGACGAGATCGGCCATGTCTTGCTCCGCTGCAACGATGGCCAGACTTGCCGAAAGCCGTCCTGTCCTGCTAGCCGCGCGACGACGCGGGCAACGTCAAAAACGACGCCGCAAACAGACAAGAAACCGTTCAGAAAATCCAGGCGGAGATAACGTGGAAAATGCGCTCGCCAGCCGTCAGGATCACGGTGACGACGGCGGCGGTAACCGCAGTCATGAAAATGCCCGCAGCAAAGAAGACACCGTCACGCTCGAACAAAGCGAGAGTAAACATGAAAATGCCGAGCGCCGGCGGCCAATTGCCGCCGAACGGGATTGGCAGCCAAAGGATGATCGACAGGGCCAGGATGAATATTCCGATGGCGATGTCGGCGGCGCGGTTGGAAAACGGCCAGGCGCGCGGCTTGATCCACTTTTCCAGCCACAGCAGTTTTGGAATGGCCTTGTCGATGAATTTGTTGAGCAGGCTGCGCGAGACGCTGCGGCGGGCGATGAAATCCGGCAGCCAGACCTTTTCCAGTCCGAAAATCATCTGGGCTGAAATGATGATGAGCGGAATGCCCAAAATGCTGGTGGAGCCGGGCGGCAGCGGCAAAAGGTTGATGCCGGAAAAAAACAGGAGAAGCGTGGCAAACGAACGGTCGGCCAGCGCATCGCGGATGGCGCCAATGGTCATTGGCAGGTCATCGTCGGCTTCGATTTCTGCAAAGACCGTGCTGAGCGAACGGTGTTTTCGCGCCGGAGCAGACGCTGGGCGGCCGACAGCCTCCGCGTCAAGCGGCGTTGCAGACTGTTCTGACGGATTGCTCATTTCCATGCTGGCAGGATAGTTTCGGAAAAAGAAGGTTTCGTAAAGGCGCGCGCGCCTCGACTTTGGCCGCAACGGCCGGTTCCTGGCCTTTTCGCGCCCAATCATGCCGGTTTCATGACTGAAAATTTTCAGGCCGGTGTTTCCAGCCTGGTCAACGCCGGAATCAGATCGCCAAAGCCGGTGAATCGCCGCTCAAATTCCAGGCCGAGATAGTCTGCCGCCCATTTTGCTTTGCGCGTCAGGTCGTTGTCTTCGGTCTGGGCGAGATAGACAACTTTCTCGTAATTGCCGAACACCATCGGGATCAGCTCCGGATGTTGATCCAATTTCAGCGGCTCGATGACGAATGCCTCGAATTGCCGCGTGATGAGATCGGTCAGGTAGAAAGCCGTGAACTCGTGCTCGGCATCGGCAATGAACTTTTCGGTTCCTGCAAAAAACGCATAGCAATGCGGTCCGCCAATGCGCTCAATTCCTTCCTCGGCGCAGATTTTATCGAGTTCGCCCTTGGTGCCGCATTCGGCATAGCCGATGAAAATGCGGCCAAAGCCCTCGGCGCGCGCCTCGGCGATGGCTTGGCGCATGGCCGGGGCGATTTTCTCGGGCCTGACATGCCAGATGGCGGGCAGGCATTTCAGGTCGATGTGATCAAGGCCATGTTGATCGCAAACTGCCAGAACCTCGCGGGCAATGGCCCCGCAGGCAATGACGCGGGTGCGGGCAGAATTGGTGCTTCCCGGAACCCGCGCACTCATTTCAGCCTGCTTTCACCCCGCCAAGCGGTTGTGCTTGCGCTTCATGAAGTCCTTGGCGGTTTCCACCGCCACCGCCGCATCGCGGCAATAGGCGTCGGCGCCGACTGCCTTGCCGAATTCCTCGTTGAGCGGCGCGCCGCCAACCAGCACGACATAATCGTCGCGAATGCCTTTTTCCTTCAGCGTGTCGATGACCACCTTCATATAAGGCATGGTTGTGGTCAAAAGCGCCGACATGCCGAGAATGTCGGGCTGTTCGCGCTCGATGGCGTCCAGATATTTCTCGACCGCATTGTTGATGCCGAGGTCGATGACGTCGAAGCCGGCGCCCTCCATCATCATGCCGACCAGGTTCTTGCCGATATCGTGGATGTCGCCCTTGACGGTGCCGATCACCATCTTGCCCTGCTTGGGCGCGCCGGTGGCGGCGAGCAGCGGGCGCAGGATGAACATGCCGGCCTTCATGGCGTTGGCCGAGAGCAGCACTTCCGGCACGAAGAGGATGCCGTCGCGGAAATCCTCGCCGACGATGCGCATGCCCTCGACCAGCGCTTCGGTGAGAACCCTGTAGGGAACCCAGCCGCGCTCGAGCAGGATGTTCGTGCCTTCCTCGATCTCTTCCTTCAGCCCGTCGTAGAGGTCGTCGTGCATCTGCGCGACGAGATCGTCGTCATTCAAGGCTTTGAGATCGATATCATCGTCGGCCATGGGGACACTCCAGGAGGTCGCGCTTGCGAACGGGCTTTCATACTGGTCTGGGGCACCTCAAGGCAATGCTGAAAACGACACGCGACGGCGACATTGAGACGCCGCCTGGCGATTGAGACATGTCGCGCCTCACGGGGCTTGGCGATGTCGCATTCGGATGGCACAAAGCCGCCCGAGGACACTCAAGCCC
>JBATMU010000295.1:0-1873 GCA_049289995.1 Rhizobiaceae bacterium
GATATTCGCAATGACGCCTTCCAAAGACATTTCCCGCCTGATCGAGATCATGGAAGCCTTGCGCACGCCGGTGACCGGCTGCCCGTGGGATCTCGAGCAGGATTTTGCTTCCATTGCCCCATACACGATTGAGGAGGCTTATGAGGTGGCGGATGCCATCGCCTCGGGCGATCGCAAGGCGCTGTGTGACGAGTTGGGCGATTTGCTGCTGCAGGTGGCCTATCATGCACGCATGGCTGAGGAGGAAGGCGCGTTTGCGTTTGGCGACGTGGTCGAAGCGGTGACCGCCAAGATGATCCGCCGCCATCCGCATGTGTTTGGCGATGCGCCGGCGCGCGCCGCCGGCGCGCCCAAGGGGTTCTGGGAGCGGATCAAGGCCGAAGAGAAGCAAGGCCAGCCAAAGGCCGGCTATCTGGATGGCGTGCCGCTTGCGCTGCCGGCGCTGACCCGCGCCAAAAAGCTCCAGGAAAAAGCGGCGCGTGTCGGGTTTGACTGGAAGGATTCGGGGCCGGTACTCGACAAGGTGGAGGAGGAAATCGCCGAGCTGCGCGCCGCAATTGCTTCCGGCTCAAAACCCGAAATGGAAGGTGAATTCGGCGACGTGCTGTTTTCGCTGGTCAATCTGGGGCGTCACCTGGAGTTGGACGCCGAAACATCACTGAGGCAAACCAACGACAAGTTCCGCAACCGATTTCATTTCGTCGAAGCCCGGCTTGAAGACCAGGGCCGGACGCCCGGCGAGGCCAGCCTGGAAGAGATGGAAGCGCTTTGGCAGCAGGCCAAGGCCTTTGACAGGTAGGTTTCGCACCTATCCCTTTTTCAGCCGTGCCAAAATCTCGCCGCTTGCCGCTTCGGTCACCCGCAGTGTCAAGGCAATTGCGCCATCTTCCCGGTCTTCACGTCCGGTCACTGACGCATTGCGGTAGATCCAGTCAATCAAATGAGCGCGGTGCGGCGGCAGGGTGATTTCCAGGGTTTGCAGGCCGCCCGACAGGCGCGCCTCGATCACATCCAGAAGCGTTCCCAGCCCCTCGCCGGTTACCGCCGAAACAGGCACCGGCCCCCTCGCCTCGCCGATGGTCTCGCGCAGCGGATTGTCCTGGCCGAGCAAATCGATCTTGTTCCAGACTTCAATGACATGGTTCTCGTCCCGGGATTCAACGCCAAGGCTTTCCAGAATTTCCTCGACATCATCGGCTTGCGCTGCGCTGTCGGGATCGGAAATGTCGCGCAGGTGGATGACGAGTTCGGCCTCGACCACCTCTTCCAGCGTGGCGCGGAAGGCTGCCACCAAATGGGTGGGCAGATCGGAAATGAAGCCGACCGTGTCGGACAGGATGGCCATGGTGCCATGCGGCAGGCGGATTCGGCGCAGTGTCGGATCAAGCGTGGCGAACAGCATGTCCTGGGCCAGCACTTCCGCACCGGTCAACCGGTTGAACAGCGTCGACTTGCCGGCATTGGTGTAGCCGACGATGGCCACCACCGGATAAGGCGTCTTCTTGCGCTTGGCGCGGTGCAGGTCGCGGGTGCGGCGCACACTCTCCAGCTCGCGCTTGAGCTTGATGATCTTGTCCTGCAATTGCCGCCGGTCAGATTCAATCTGGGTTTCGCCCGGGCCGCCCATGAAGCCGCCGCCGCCGCGCTGGCGCTCCAGGTGGGTCCATGAACGGACCAGGCGGCCCTTCTGGTATTCGAGATGGGCAAGCTCGACCTGCAGCACGCCTTCCTTGGTGCGGGCGCGCTCGCCGAAAATCTCGAGGATCAGGCCGGTGCGGTCGAGCACCTTGGCGTTCAGCGCCTTTTCCAGATTGCGCTGCTGCACCGGGGTAAGCGGGTGGTCGACGATGACGAGTTCCGAGCCCGTCTCGGT
>JBATMU010000296.1:0-2077 GCA_049289995.1 Rhizobiaceae bacterium
TTTCAGACCCCCGGGATGACGAAGTGTCGGGTGCGGTTTGGGACAATTGGTGCGAGTCTCGTGATTTTCGTCATCCCGGAAACCTGAAAGGTTATCCGGGATCCGTGCCTCGCATGAACGACGCAAATTGGGACTGGCTGAATGGTATATGCTGGCATTACTTTTTTCGACCAATCGGTTTCGACGGATTCAGCCTTGTGATTTGCGTTCCAATAGCTGGGCCATTTCGCTCGGGACTCTGAAGTCCACGGCCTCACCGTCAAACTCTCGGATCAGGGCAATCAGTTCTTTATCGCCCGAGATGAGGATACAAGCCTCATCGATAGCCGTTTCCGCAATCCGGACATCGCGAGACTGATTCATAGGGTCGCGCGGCCGTTTTCTCGCAACCAAGTCGAGCGCGACAAGGCGCTTGAGCATTTTAATATAACGTGATCCATCGCTCCATTTTGCTTCGCCCCAGCGGCTGTCACCCCAAACAGCAGTCGTTGTCGGAACCTTGGCCGCTATTTCATGGGCTTTTTCAAGCAGCTGCGCAGCCTTGCGCGAGTCTTTCGTTCGGCCAAGCTCGTCTACCTGGACATGGGTCTGAAAAGCTTCAACCGAATCCAAAAATTCATCATCAATTATTTTGTTGACGATTGCATTGATTGCACTTGTGTCAAGCATGACCCTTTGTTTCGCCATCCCCTCTACTCCGCCGCTTCGTCGCGCTTGCCGGGCTTGCGCGCCAAAAGTTCGCGCAGGAAGCGGCCGGTATGGCTTTTCGGATTGGCGGCGACGTCTTCGGGCGTGCCGAAGGCCACCAGCTCGCCGCCGCCATCGCCGCCTTCGGGGCCGAGATCGAGCACCCAGTCGGCGGTCTTGATGACTTCGAGATTGTGCTCGATGACGATGACGGTGTTGCCCTGATCGACCAGCTCATGCAGCACGTCGAGCAGCTTGGCGACATCGTGGAAGTGCAGGCCCGTGGTCGGCTCGTCGAGAATGTAGAGCGTCTTGCCGGTGGCCTTGCGCGACAATTCCTTGGCCAGCTTTATGCGCTGCGCCTCGCCGCCCGACAGCGTGGTGGCCTGCTGGCCGACATGGATATAGCCAAGGCCGACCTGGGCGAGCGCCTCGAGCTTGTCGCGCACCATGGGCACGGCGGCGAAAAAGCCGACGCCTTCCTCGACCGTCATGTCGAGCACATCGGCGATGGATTTTCCCTTGAAGGTGACCTCCAGCGTTTCGCGGTTGTAGCGCTTGCCGTGGCAGACATCGCAGGTGACATAAACATCGGGCAGGAAATGCATCTCGATCTTGATGACGCCATCGCCCTGGCAGGCCTCGCAGCGGCCGCCCTTGACGTTGAACGAGAAGCGGCCGGGCTGGTAGCCGCGCGCCTTGGCCTCGGGCAGGCCCGCATACCAGTCGCGGATGGGCGTGAACGCGCCGGTATAGGTGGCCGGATTGGAGCGCGGGGTGCGGCCGATCGGCGACTGGTCGATGTCGATGACCTTGTCGATGAATTCCAGCCCCTCGATGCGGTCGTGCTCGGCAGGGTGCTCGCGCGAGCCCATGATGCGGCGCGAGGCGGATTTGAACAGGGTTTCGATGAGGAAGGTGGACTTGCCGCCGCCCGACACGCCGGTGACGGCGGTGAATGTGCCGAGCGGGATATCGGCGGTGACGCCTTTCAGATTGTTGCCGCGCGCGTTGACGACGCGCAGGCTCTTGCCCTTCTTGCCGGTGCGGCGCTTGTGGGCGATTTTCACCGACAATTCGCCGGAGAGATATTTGCCGGTGAGCGAATCCGGATTGGCCATGATGTCGGCCGGGGTGCCTTCGGCGATGATGCGGCCGCCATGCACGCCCGCCGCCGGGCCCATGTCGACCACATGATCGGCGGTGAGGATGGCGTCTTCATCGTGTTCGACGACGATGACGGTGTTGCCGAGATCACGCAGGTGGCGCAGCGTTTCCAAGAGCCGGGCATTGTCGCGCTGGTGCAGGCCGATGGACGGCTCGTCGAGCACGTAGAGCACCCCGGTCAGGCCAGAGCCGATCTGCGAGGCCAGCCTTATGCGCTGGCTTT
>JBATMU010000297.1:0-4452 GCA_049289995.1 Rhizobiaceae bacterium
CGCAGGCGAAAGGCGGATCGTGCTGAGGGTGGCGCGGCTGGCGGCGGCCAAGTCCATGGTCTGGCTGGCAGAGCCGCAAGCGGCGGGCAATCTGGCGGCCCGCCATGCCGATCCGGCCGATCCGTTCCGGTTCCAGTTTGTCAGCGCTGGCGGCCTGCAAGCGCGCCGGGCGACTGCCGTGCGGGCCGGGTCGGAGGGTGACTATATTGCCAAGAAATCCAATGCGGCCTGCCTCGGAAAAGGCAAGGCAGAGGGTAAAACGGCGGAGGCCCGGAAGCTTTCGCCGCCGGACCCTTGTTGCCCGAAACAAGGCTGACCCGCCCGCAGCAGATTCTGTTTGCCGGAGGGCGGGAACAGGCTAGCGCGCCCGTGGCAAGGGTCAATTTGGCGGGGCGGATTTCGAAGAGGGTGGTTAATGGGGGCAGGAGGGACGCGAATAGGGAATAGGCAGTCGGCAGCAGGTCCGAGCGGAACCAGATTTGTCCATCCGGGTCCATCGTCACTTTGCAGTGCAAGCCCGTTTCGCCCTCCGCGACGTCGCACTGGCATTGCGGGCTAGGGCGGGAATTGCCAAAAGCGAAAGTCCCGTTGAAATACCTGCGCCGATTGACTCCGCCGCACCCTTGCTGCTACAGGCCCGCCATCCGCGACGAGTTTTCACTCCGAGCAGCCGACTGCGGCGCGTTATTGACGTGATTGCAGAGGTCAACACCCGGCAGCGCGATGCGCCCCCGGGTGCCCTTTTGGTTTGTTTGGGCATTGAAAAGGCGCGCGCGGCCACCACCTTGCGGAAAACGCAAGGACAAGGAAACGCCATGTTCGAGAGCCTGCAGGACCGCCTTGGTTCCATCCTGAACAATCTGACCGGACGCGGCGCCCTGTCGGAGGCCGATGTCACGGCGGCGCTGCGCGAAGTGCGCCGGGCGCTGATCGAGGCCGACGTGGCGCTCGATGTGGTGCGCTCGTTCACCGACAAGGTGCGCGAGAAGGCCATCGGCGCGCTCTTGGTCAAGTCGATCAAGCCGGGCCAGATGGTCGTCAAGATCGTCCACGACGAACTGGTTTCCATGCTGGGTTCGGACGCCGAGGCGATCGATCTCAATGCGCCTGCGCCCGTGGTCATCATGATGGTCGGCCTGCAGGGCTCGGGCAAGACCACCACGTCGGCCAAGATCGCCAAGCGCATTACCGAAAGGCAGAACCGCAAGGTGCTGATGGCCTCGCTCGACGTGCGCCGTCCGGCAGCCCAGGAGCAATTGCGCCAGCTTGGCGAGCAGATCGGGGTAGTGACGCTGCCGATCATTGCCGGGCAGTCGCCGGTGGATATTGCGCGGCGCGCCGTGCAGGCGGGCAAGCTTGGCGGCCATGACGTGGTCATTCTGGACACCGCCGGCCGCACCCATATCGACGAGCCGCTGATGGCGGAGATGGCCGAGATCCGCAAGGCGGCCAATCCGCATGAAATCCTGCTGGTGGCCGATTCGCTGACCGGCCAGGATGCGGTGAACCTGGCCAAGAGCTTTGACGAGCGCGTCGGCATCACCGGCCTTGTGCTGACGCGCATGGACGGCGACGGGCGGGGCGGTGCGGCCCTGTCGATGCGGGCGGTGACCGGCAAGCCAGTCAAGCTGGTCGGAACCGGCGAAAAGATGGATGCGCTTGAGGAGTTTCATCCCAAGCGCATTGCCGACCGCATTCTGGGCATGGGCGATATTGTCTCGCTGGTCGAAAAGGCCGCCGAGACGATTGACGCCGAAAAAGCCGCGGCCATGGCCAAAAAGATGCAGTCCGGCAAGTTCGACCTGGACGACATGGCCGACCAATTGCGCCAGATGAAGAAAATGGGCGGCATAGGCGGGCTGATGGGCATGATGCCCGGCATGGGCAAGATGAAGGACCAGATGGCCTCGGCGGGCTTGAACGACAAGATGTTCGACCGGCATATCGCCATCGTCTCGTCGATGACCAAGGCCGAGCGCGCCAATCCCGACATTCTCAAACATTCGCGCAAGCAGCGCATCGCCAAGGGTTCTGGCACGGATGCGGCCGAGATCAACAAGCTCCTGAAAATGCACCGCGGCATGGCCGACATGATGAAGGCCATGAAGGGCGGCAAGGGCGGCGGCATGATGAAGTCCATGATGGGCGGTCTTGCCTCCAAGATGGGGCTTGGCGGCGGCATGGGTGGCGGAATGGGCGGTTTGGGCGGCCTGATGGGCGGCGGCATGCCGGACCTGTCAAAGATGGACCCCAAGCAGCTCGAAGCGCTGAAAAAGCAGGCGGAAGCCGCGGGCTTTGGCGGCGGCGCGTTGGGCGGGCTGCCGAAATTGCCGGGCCTGGGCGGGCCGAAGCTGCCCGGCCTGCCGGGCAAGAAGTGAGGTTCAGATGAACGACACCGAAAAAGCCCGTGTGCTCCTGAAAGACCTGCGCCGCTCGATCGACAATTTCGATGCGGTGCTGATCCATACTTTGGCCGAACGCTTCCGCTGCACCCAGAAAGTGGGCGCGTTGAAGGCCGAACATGACCTGCCGGCCTCCGATCCGGCCCGCGAGGCCGTGCAGATCGCCCGGCTCCGGCAATTGGCGCTGGACGCCGAGCTTGACCCGGACTTCGCCGAAAAATTCCTCAATTTCATCGTGCGTGAAGTCATTCATCACCATGAGCAGATCAAGGCCGGCACGGCCGCGAACCCAACCTGACTTTCACCCTTCAAACCGACACCAAAGGAGTTCACCCATGTCATTGAAAATCCGCCTGGCCCGCGCCGGCTCCAAGAAGCGCCCCTATTACCACATCGTCATTGCCGACGTGCGCAGCCCGCGCGATGGCCGTTTCATCGAGACCGTCGGTTCGTGGAACCCGCTTCTGCCGCGCGAAGGCGAGCGCGTGCAGCTGGAAGGCGAACGCATCCAGCATTGGCTGTCGAACGGCGCGCTGCCGACCGACCGCGTTGCCCGCTTCCTCGATCAGGCAGGCCTGTCCAAGCGCGCCCCGCGCAACAATCCCGAAAAGGCCGCTCCCGGCAAGAAGGCTGTCGAGCGTATCGCCATGGCCAAGAAGGCCGCTGATGACGCTGCCGCCAAGGCCGCTGCCGCCAAGGCCGCTGCGGAAGAAGCTGCCGCTGCACCGGCGGAAGCCGCATCCGAATAGTCCCGATTCATTTCGGCCATACGAACGGCGGGCTTCGGCCCGCCGTTTTCATTTGCGCAGGTTTTCATTTGTGTTCGGACCCGCTTGCCGCTTCAATGGGGGCGTCGGAATTCAGGAGCCGGTGATGCGCGCAGTTTTGGGATTTCTGGGCGGCTATCTGCTGGGCCATGCCAGCGCGGTCATCGGCTACATCATCGCCACGACTTTTTTCGGCGTGTTTGATCGCGACGGCGGCGGTGCGATGAGCACGATCTTCATTCTTGGGCCCATATTGGGGCTGGTTGGCGGCGTGACTGGCGTGGTGCTGGCGTCACGCTGGCGCAGGCGGCAATAGAGGCTTGCTCCCAAAGCTTGCGGCGCGCTATGCCGGGACATGATCCTTCTCGAGTGCTGCCCGACATGAATATGGTGACGAACGGCAAGCGGCTTTCCATATTGGGCGCTACCGGCTCGATCGGCGTGTCAACGCTGGATGCCATTTCGCATATGGGCGGGCGCGAGGCGTTCGAAATCGTGGCGCTGACCGGTTCGTCCAATGTGGCGCTTCTGGCCAAACAGGCGCGGCAATGCGGTGCGAAGCTGGCGGTGACCGCCGACGAAAGCCGCTACGGCGAACTCCGGGATTTGCTGGCTGGATCGGGCGTTGAGGCAGCAGCCGGCAGGCAAGCGCTGATCGAGGCAGCGGCCGAACCCGCCGACATCACCATGGCGGCGATTGTCGGCATGGCGGGGCTGGAGCCGACGCTGGCGGCGGTGCGGCGGGGCGGCACGATAGCCCTCGCCAACAAGGAATGCCTTGTGGCGGCAGGCGGGTTGTTCGTTGATGCGGTCAATGCGGCGGGCGGCAGGCTGTTGCCGGTCGACAGCGAGCACAACGCCATCTTCCAGGTTCTGGAAGCGGGTGACGCGGTGGAGCGGGTCATCCTGACTGCGTCCGGCGGGCCGTTCCGCACCTGGACGGCGGCGCAAATGGCGGGCGTGACGGCGCAGACGGCGAGAGCCCATCCCAATTGGTCGATGGGGCTGAAAATCTCCATCGATTCGGCGTCGATGTTCAACAAGGCGCTGGAGATGATCGAGGCGCGCCATCTGTTCGGGCTTGCCCCGGAGCAGATCGAAGTGATCGTGCATCCGCAATCCATCGTGCATTCCATGGTGGCCTATCATGACGGCTCGATTCTTGCCCAGCTCGGTCCGTCCGACATGCGGGTGGCGATCGGCTATTGCCTGGGCTGGCCGGTGCGGCCGCGCCTGCCGGTCGAGCGGCTGGATTTTGCCAAACTGGCGCGGCTGGATTTCGA
>JBATMU010000298.1:0-2227 GCA_049289995.1 Rhizobiaceae bacterium
ATGGCTTTCGCATATGCTGCGCGGCCACATCAACGCGCTTCCCGACCGGCTGACCGATTCAATTGTCGTCGATCTGGCAATCTCCGACGGGTTTTCGCTGGGCGATTGGCTGTTCGGCGTGGAATATGACGACTACGGGTTTTATCGGGCAGACAGCGCCAAGAACCTGCGCATTTCAGTCATGTCCTGCACGATCGGCGGGCTTTTGGTGCTTTCGCTTGTCGATGGCGCGGGACTCGAAGTTGCGCAATGGATCGATTGGCTGTTCGCTGCCGTGATCGATCTGGTCAAAACGCGGTTTGCCGGATTGACCGCCGGCTGACCGCTACTCCGCTTTACCGAGCAGTTTCTTCAGCATCGCCGCCATAGGTCCGGTCTCGGGGAGCTTGACCTCCGGCTTGTGCGGGCGCGCCTGACGGACATGGCTCTGGCCTGCGGCCGGTTTTTCCGCCTCCGGCTTGGCCAGCATGACGCTGACCTTGTTGGCAAAGGCATTTTCATCGGGCGAAGCAAGCAGGGGTGCGGCATCGGCCACGGCATCGAGCAGCCCGCCCAGCCAATCGTCGTCCACTTTCGCGAAATTGCCCAAAACCCAATTGTGCACGAGCGCCTTGTCACCGGGATGGCCGATGCCAAGGCGGACGCGCCGGTAGGCCGGCCCGCAATGGGCGTCGATGGAGCGGATGCCGTTGTGGCCGCCCGCACCGCCGCCGGTCTTCACGCGAAGGCGGCCCGGCGCAATGTCGAGTTCGTCGTAGATGACGCACAGGCTGGCCGGTTCGAGCTTGTGGAAACGCAGCGCCTCGCCGACCGATTGGCCGGAGCGGTTCATGAAAGTCTGCGGCTTGAGAAGCAGGGTTTTTTCGCCGCCCAGCATGCCTTCGGCGACCAGCGCGCTGAACTTTTTGGTCCAGGGCGAAAAGGAATGGCGGCGGGCAATCGCGTCCGCCGCCATGAAACCGATATTGTGCCGGTTGCGGGCATGTTCCGCGCCGGGATTGCCGAGGCCTGCGATAACCAGCATGGCGTCGGCCTCCCGGTTTGCCTGTTAGGCCTCCGCGCCCATGCCGCCGGTGGCGGCAATTGTGGCGACGGTGAAGTCACGGTCAATGACCGGCTTGACGCCTTCCGGCAGCTTGATCGCCGAAATATGCACCGAATCGCCGATATCCAGGCCGGTCAGGTCAACGGTGACCGAATCCGGAATGGCCATGGCCGGGCAGATGAATTCGATTTCGTGACGGACAACGTTGAGCGTGCCGCCGCGCTTGATGCCGGGCGACTTGTCTTCGTTGATGAAGTGAACGGGCACTTCAACGGTCACCGTCGAATCCTTGCCGATGCGCAGGAAATCGACATGAATGGGGAAATCGCGCACCGGATCGAGCTGGTAATCCTTGGGCAGAACGGTGATCTTCTGGCCGTCCAGGTCGATGGTGGCAATTGTCGTCATGAAGCCGCCGCCATGGATCTTGTAGTAAAGCTCCTTGTAGGGCAGGGCGATTGCTAAAGGCTTCTGCTTGTCACCATAGATGACGGCAGGCACCTGGCCATTGCGGCGAGTTTCCCGGGCGGACCCCTTACCGACCCGTTCGCGCGCGACGGCCTTGAGTTCGTAAGTCGTATTGCTCATGGCTGTGTCTTTCGCTGTTGTGTGGAGAGGCTGGCGAAAACATCGCCGGCCCGGAAGCGGCAAGCCGCTACCATCCGCATTGCCTCCAAGGGTGTCTGCGCGGACGCGGTGCTATAGAATAGGACGGGCCAGCGCGCAAGCGCCGGGCCGCGCGCATGGAAAGGGATCGAACATGACGGAATCGCCTGATGCCTGGTCGCCCGCGGAAATCGCTGCAAGGGTTGAAGCGGCCGCCTTGCCGAAAGCTGCCGCATCGCTGCCGCGCCTGATGATGCTCTCGATGCTGGCAGGTGCGTTCATTGCCTTCGGGGCGCTGTTTTATACCCTTGTAGTTGCCGACAGCACGCTGGGCTCGGGGCCGACACGGCTGATCGGCGGGGCGGCATTTTCGCTCGGCCTCATTCTGGTGATCGTCGGCGGGGCGGAATTGTTCACCGGCAACATGCTGATGGTGATTGCCGCTGCCGACCGGCGCATTTCGCTATCCGCCCTCTTGCGCAATTGGGGACTGGTATGGACCGGCAATTTCGCCGGCGCGCTGGTCATTGCCGCGCTGGTCACCCTGTCGGGGGTGGCGGCCGACGGTCCGGTCGC
>JBATMU010000299.1:0-2078 GCA_049289995.1 Rhizobiaceae bacterium
GCACAAGAACGGCGAGGTCTGGACCCCGCACCGTCCCGCCCGGCCCGAAAAATCCGAAGGCGGCATTGCCTTCCGCATGGCCTCGGATTTCGAGCCGGCCGGCGACCAGCCCACCGCGATCCGCGACCTGTGCGAGGGCGTCGCCAATCTCGACCGCACCCAGGTCCTGCTCGGCGTCACCGGTTCGGGCAAGACCTTCACCGCCGCCCAGGTCATCCAGCAAACCCAGCGCCCGGCGCTGATCCTTGCCCCCAACAAGACGCTGGCCGCCCAGCTCTATGGCGAGATGAAGTCGTTCTTCCCCGACAACGCGGTCGAATATTTCGTCTCCTATTACGACTACTACCAGCCCGAGGCTTATGTGCCGCGCACCGACACCTTCATCGAGAAGGAATCGACCATCAACGAGCAGATCGACCGCATGCGCCATTCGGCGACGCGCTCGCTGCTGGAGCGCGATGACGTCATCATCGTCGCCTCGGTCTCGTGCATCTACGGCATCGGCTCGGTCGAAACCTACACCGCCATGACCTTCCAGATGAGCGTCGGTGAACGGCTTGACCAGCGCGCCTTGCTCGCCGATCTGGTCGCCCAGCAATACAAGCGCCGCGACATGGATTTCCAGCGCGGCTCGTTCCGGGTGCGCGGCGACACGATCGAGATTTTCCCCGCCCACCTTGAAGATGCCGCCTGGCGCATTTCCATGTTCGGCGACGAGATCGACGCCATCACCGAATTCGATCCGCTGACCGGCCAGAAGAACGCCGATCTGAAATCGGTGAAGATCTACGCCAATTCGCACTATGTCACGCCCAAGCCGACGCTGGCCCAGGCGGTCAAATCCATCAAGGACGAGCTGCGCCAGCGCCTGACCGAGCTTGAGGCCATGGGCCGCCTGCTCGAGGCGCAGCGGCTGGCCCAGCGCACCCAGTTCGACCTGGAAATGCTCGAGGCCACCGGCTCCTGCGCCGGCATCGAAAACTATTCGCGCTATCTCACCGGCCGCCAGCCGGGCGAGCCGCCGCCCACCCTGTTCGAATACATCCCCGACAACGCGCTGGTTTTCATCGACGAAAGCCATGTCACCATTCCGCAGATCGGCGCCATGTACCGCGGCGACTTCCGCCGCAAGGCGACGCTGGCCGAATACGGCTTCCGCCTGCCCTCCTGCATGGACAACCGCCCGCTGCGCTTTGAGGAATGGGACGCCATGCGCCCGCTCACCGTCGCCGTCTCCGCCACGCCCGGCAATTGGGAGATGGAACAGGCCGGCGGCGTGTTTGCCGAACAGGTCATCCGCCCGACCGGGCTGATCGACCCGCCGGTCGAGGTGCGCCCCGCCAAGACCCAGGTCGATGACGTGCTCGGCGAAATCCGTGACGTCACCGCCAAGGGCTACCGCACTTTGGTCACCGTGCTGACCAAGCGCATGGCCGAAGACCTCACCGAATACCTGCATGAACAGGGCATCAAAGTCCGCTACATGCATTCCGACATCGACACGCTCGAGCGCATCGAGATCCTGCGCGATCTGCGCCTCGGCGCGTTTGACGTTCTGGTCGGCATCAACCTCTTGCGCGAAGGCCTCGACATTCCCGAATGCGCCTTTGTCGCCATTCTCGACGCCGACAAGGAAGGCTTCCTGCGCTCGGAAACCTCGCTGATCCAGACCATCGGCCGCGCCGCCCGCAATGTCGACGGCAAGGTCATCCTCTATGCCGACCATGTCACCGGCTCGATGGAGCGCGCCATGGCCGAGACCTCGCGCCGCCGCGACAAGCAGGCCGCCTTCAACCTCGCCAACGGCATCACGCCCGAAAGCATAAAGAAGAACATCGGCGACATTCTCGATTCGGTCTATGAACGCGACCATGTCCGCGCCGACATCACCGGCGCGAAAGGCATGGCCACTGACCAGGGCGCCATGATGGGCAACAATCTCGCCGCCCATATCACCGCGCTCGAAAAGCAGATGCGCGACGCCGCCGCCGATCTCGATTTCGAAACCGCCTCCCGCCTGCGAGACGAGATCAAGCGGCTGAAAATGCTCGAACTGGAGGTATCGGAAGACGCCCTGT
>JBATMU010000300.1:0-1900 GCA_049289995.1 Rhizobiaceae bacterium
GCGCCGAGCCGGTCGGGTTGGCGCGGTGCGGCTTCTGCCAGTCTGCGGCCACGTAAAGCTCCTGCGCGGGCGAAACATCGGTGCGGTGATGCATCCAGCCATGCCAGCCGGGCGGAATGGCCGAACCGTCCGATTCGCCCTTGTAGATCACCCAGCGCCGCGTGCGGCCTTCGGAATCTGTGCCGCCTTGATAATAGACATTGCCGGCCTCGTCCTCGCCAACCCGCACGCCCTTGCGCCAGGTATGGAAGCGGGTGCCCAGCGTCTGGCCGTTCCACCACGTGAAAAACTGCTTGAGAAAAGCCAGCATGTTCGCCTCATTCTGCCTGGCTGCTTATGCCGCCGCAGGATGGCGATTGCAAGGGCGGTTTGGCGAAGCCCGCTCCATCACCGCCCGAATCTGTCGTCATGCCCCGCCCTTTTCCGCCTGCCGCCATCACATGCACGCAGAACGTGCAGCGTCAAGCGGCGGGCGGTTGCGTATCCGCCGGATTCGGCGTTCACTTCCCCCGCTTTCCTAAGGGAAGGCGAAGGTCTAGGCTGCATGAAAAATCGTGAGGGAAATGCCATGAGCCGCTTCGTCCTGCTTGCCGCCGCGCTGCTTTTCACTGCGCCCGCCCTTGCCGACCAGACCGGCATTGCCTTTGTCTATGCCGCCGAACAGGGCGCAGGCGTGTGCACCGGCGGCTCGCCCGACAAGGCATTTGCCTGCGCCAAGAAGAAATGCGCCGAAAGCGGCGCGGCCGAGGCCGATTGCGCGCGCCTCGCCTGGTGTTTCCCGTCCGGCTGGAGCGCCGGCATCGGCGTAATGCACAAGGAAGGCATCCATTGGAGCGAATTCATCTGCGGCTGGCCGACGAAGGAAGCCGCAATTGCTGCCGCCAAGCTGCGCTGCGCCAGCATGGACAAGTCCTTCATCACCGAATGCTCGGCAGGCGTGTTCTATGATCCCGAGGGCAAGGAGATTGCCGCCGAATAGACGTGAACCATTTCACTGTTTGACGCGACACAAAGGGACATGGTGACCGGAGCCAAGCGCCTCCACTGGAAAAAACCGATGAACGCCCACGCCGCGCGCATGCCCGACCTGATCGAAACCGTCTACGGCTGCATTGCCGATTCCGGCCAATGGCAGAGCGCGCTTGATACGATCTGCACGCTGTTTTCGGGCTGCATGGGCACGCTTGCCGTGGTCGACACGGCCCATAACCATGCCCGGTTTTCTGTTCTCACCGGCGAGCCGGGACTGGTTGCGCCTCTGGTCGCCAATTATGCGTCGGGCATGCCGTTTTTTCCGGCGCTGCCGCATCTCGACGTCGATGTGCCGGTCACCGTTGACACGGTTTACGACGTCCAGGGCCCGGATGCCCGTCAGTGCTGGCTGTCGAGCCCGATGGCGCAGAACTGGGCCATTCCCAACCGGCTGGATGATTTTTTCTGGCTGCCCGTGCTCAAGCAGCCCTCGCGTGTCGGCAATCTGGTGGTTGTCACCCACAAGGACCGCCACCAGATCACCAAGGAGGAAATGCGGCAGTTTGCCCTGATGGCCCCGCATGTGCGCCGCGCTGTCACCATTGGCGACCTGTTCGAGACCGAACGGCGCAAGGCGGCGATCTTTGCCGAAATCCTTGATGCGCTCGCCCATCCGGTGCTGGTGGTCAGCGATGACATGGAAGTGCTTTACGCCAATGCGGCAGGCGAAGCGGCGCTGCGCGACAAGTCCGCGGTATCAACCCTGCGCGGCAAGCTGGCCATGACCTGGCCCGCCGCCAACAATGCTGTGCGTCTTGCCGTCAGCGAAGGCCACCGCGATGAGTTTGCACTCGGCGCCAGCGGCATCGGCGTGCCGCTTGCCATTTCCGCCTGCCCCTCGGTCGCCCATGTCCTGCCGCTGTCAAGA
>JBATMU010000301.1:0-2114 GCA_049289995.1 Rhizobiaceae bacterium
GCTTCTGGACGTCGGGCGACCAGACCTGATCACCGGAAGGCACAATGTTGCCGCCGGCGAGGATTTTCAGGCCCTTCTTCATGCAGTCATTGGCTGCTGCAAGATCAACATCGCCGCGGATCGGCAGCGAGCCCTTCTTGAGGTTGAAGGCGACCTGGACTTCCTTGGAGACCATGAGCGAAGCGAGTTCGAGCTGCGCCTTGGTCTTTTCCGGATCCTTCAGCTTGGGGAAGTAGAAGGCATCGCCGCCGGTCGAGATGTATTCATTGACGCCAAGACCCGGCAGGCAGGTGTAGTCCTTGCCGGCCACCTGATTGGCAACCTGGAATTCGCCTTGCGCCCAGTCGCCCATGATCTGCCCGCCGGCCTGGCCGGTGATGACCAGATTGGTGGCCTGGTTCCAGTCCTGCACAGTCGATTTTTCGGCGAGCTTGCGGGCATTTGCGGCCGCTTCAAACACCTTGCCGAATTCCGGGCCGGCGGCTGCCGCCATGTCCTTTTCGACATTGACCTTCTTCCACAGGTCGAGACCGCCGATGGCCACCTGCATGGCGCCAAAGGCAAGGTTTGACTGCCATGGCTGGTTGCCGAGCGCCAACGGGATCACGCCGGCTTTTTCAAGCGCCGGAGCGGAAGCGACGAATTCATCCCAGTTCGTTGGAACCGGCACGCCGGCCTTGGCATAGGCGGCGTTCGACAGCCACAGCCATTCCGGCGAGTGGATGTTGACCGGCACGCAATAGATCTTGCCATCGAGCGTGCAGCCGTCGAGCAGGTTTTTCGGGAAAACGAAGTTCGTCCAGCCGTCGCGGGTCGCAACTTCGGTCAGGTCCTGCATCAGGCCTGCTTCGACGAGTTCCTTGGCCTGCTGGCCATGGTTGAACTGGGTGGCGGCCATCGGATCGCCGCCGGTGATGCGGGAGATCATGATCGGGCGGGCCGTGCCGCCGCCGCCTGCGATGGCGCCGTCAATCCATTTGTTGCCGGTCGCATCAAAAGCCTTGGCAAATTCCGCGACGGCAGCTGCTTCGCCGCCGGACGTCCACCAATGGGTGACTTCGAGATCGGTCGCCATCGCTGAAAATGCCGACATGGACAAAGCTGCCGACGCGGCAGCAAGAACGGACTTATAACGCATTACGGTACCTCCCTTGCAAAACGTTATGGCGGAAGCGTAGGGCAAAAGTTCCGACTCTGCAACGTTTCAGGTATTATTATTTTTGACCGCGAAATATATTGCGTTGCAGCGATACCGTTCCTCGGCGAGCCGGCCTTTCCGGAAGCGGCACGCCAAGGCTTCCACTCCGATGCAGTCAGTTTAACTATATGATTATATAACATTATTACTGTCTTCTTTTTTAGTGCCCGCGGACGGTCCGGCCATGCCGCGAACGAAACATGCGATTCCCCGCATTATTGCACCGCAATAGGTCTCCCAATTTCGTAACGTTACAGGTTTTGTGTTTGGCGGCTTGGTGAAACTGTGCTCTCATCGCTATTCAGACCCTTTTGGACCCCGCATGCCGCATCATGAAAACCGAATTTCCCGCAACAGAAAGTCAGCCCACTCTCAAGACAATCGCCTTTCTGGCCGGGCTTGGGGTAACCACAGTTTCGCGCGCGCTGAAGGACGGCCCGGAAATTGGCGAAGACACAAACCGTCGGGTCCGGCTGATCGCCAAGCAGATTGGCTACCGGCCAAACCGGGCCGGCGTGCGCCTGCGCACCGGCAAAACCAATGTCATCAGCCTCATTCTCAATACCCATGAGGAGAGCATGGGGCTGGTCTCCGAGATGGTTTATGGCATTTCGGAAGTGCTGTCTGACACGCCCTATCACCTTGTCATCACGCCCTATTCGCTGTCGGATGCCATGCAGCCGGTGCGTTATGTGGTTGAAACCCGTTCGGCGGATGGCGTCATCATTTCGCGTACCCAGGCAGAAGATCCGCGCGTGCGCTACCTGATCGAACATAACTTCCCCTTCGCCACGCATGGCCGCACCGATATGGGGGCCGTGCATGCCTGGCATGATTATGACAACCAGACCTATGCCCATGAGGCCGTCAAAATGCTGGCCCAGCGGGGGCGCAGGCGGATCGCGCTGAACGGGCC
>JBATMU010000302.1:0-2108 GCA_049289995.1 Rhizobiaceae bacterium
ACCGATGCCGCGCCCGCAGCACCCGCCGCGCCCGCAACCGGCGGCCAGGTTCCGTCTACGCAGTAACATCCGCCGCAACCTGTTGTTTTTTCGGCACACCGGGGCATGATTTCGCCCCATTGACAGCCGATCACGCAAACTTGCGGCCGTCCTGCAGTTGAGGCTGGGGCCGATTCGCGCTTATAAGCATCGGGCGGACGCCTCGGGGCGGGATCGTTCGCGCCAATGCGCCTTCAGCCGGGCTTTTTCCGGAAAAACGGCCGGAACGACATTCGGATCAGGGATTGAAAATGACATTTCGCGCTCTCCTCATCGGCTTCACGTCACTTGCCATCGGTTTTGCCGCGCCGGCCTTTGCCGAGCCGCCGGCTGCACCGGCTGCTCCGTTGGTGACCGCTTCGGTTGAACCGGCAGTCAAGAAGCCCGCTGCGGTCAAGAAAAAGCCGAAGCCCGCCAAGGCCGTGGCCAAGGCGGCAAAGAAGCCGGCCAAGGCGCCGGTCGTTGTTGAAGAAGAAAAGCCTGTCGGCCTGTTCGGCGCCCTGTTCGGCTCGTCCAAGTCACCGACGCAGAAAGCTGCGACGGCCAAGGCCGAAGCAGACGCCGCCAAAAAGGTCGCAGTTGCCAAGGCTGCCGCCGCCAAAAAGCTCGGCACCAAAGAAGCCAAGGCCGAGGCCGATAAAGCCAAAAAGATTGCCGCCGAAAAGAAGGCGATTGCCGCCAAGGCCGAGGCCGAAAGTGTGAAATTCGCTGCCGCGAAAGCCAAGAAACTGGCTGACGGCAAGGCGGCGCTTGCCGCCGAAAAGGCCAAGATTGCCGAAGCCAAGGCCGCCAAGGGCAAAGCCAAGACCGATACCGCCAAAGCTGACGCTGATGAGGCCGGCACCCAGGTTGCATCGGCGGAAAGCGGCAATTTCAGCTTCGGCCTGTTCTCAAAGCCGGTCAGCAAGTCCGAAACGCCGTCGAACCTTGAGACGCTGGCGCTTGATGATGCGCTGCGCGCCCAGGACGCCAAGAAGAAATTCAAGGTCAAGAAGGAATTTGAGCCGGCGCTGGTTCCATTTCCGGGCAACTACAAGGCCGGAACCATTGTCGTGGTCACCGCAGAACGCCGCCTCTATCTGGTTGAAGGTTTTGGCCGCGCCCGCCGCTATGCCATCGCCGTGGGCAAGGAAGGCCTGCAATTCACCGGCAAGGGCGTGGTTGGCGACAAGCAGGAATGGCCGCGCTGGATCCCCACTGCTGAAATGATCGAACGCGACCCGAAGAAATATGCCCAGTATGCCGATGGCATGGATGGCGGCCCGGCCAATCCGCTCGGCGCGCGTGCCATCTATCTCTATCAGGGCAACACGGACACCCATATCCGCGCCCATGGCACGATTGCTCCCAATTCGGTTGGCTCGGCATCGTCAAATGGATGTTTCCGCATGATCAACGAACATGTCATCGACCTCTACGGCCGGGTGAAAATGGGCGCAGAATTCATCGTGCTGTGACCGGTTTGCCTTCATGAGCAAAAAGGCCGCCTCCGGGCGGCTTTTTTTTGCCCCGCCTTTGGAAAACGGCAGGCACCACGCTTTTTCCTTTGCGGAATCAGGAGGAGGACGATGAGCCTCCAATCCCATGGCGCGATATGTATTCATCACCGGCGGCGTGGTTTCATCCCTTGGCAAAGGCATTGCAGCGGCCGCTTTGGCAGCCCTGCTGCAGGCGCGCGGCTATCGCGTGCGGCTGAGGAAACTCGACCCCTATCTAAATGTTGATCCCGGCACGATGTCGCCGACCCAGCATGGCGAGGTGTTTGTCACCGATGACGGGGCGGAGACCGATCTGGATCTTGGCCATTACGAGCGCTTCACCGGCCGCTCGGCCAACCAGAAGGACAACATCACCACCGGCCGCATCTACAAGGACATCATCGACAAGGAGCGGCGCGGCGACTATCTCGGCGCCACCGTCCAGGTCATTCCGCACGTCACCAATGAAATCAAGAATTTCATCCTGTCGGGCAATGAGGAATTCGATTTCGTCATCTGCGAAATCGGCGGCACGGTCGGCGATATCGAGGCCATGCCGTTCCTGGAATCCATCCGCCAGGTCGGCAATGA
>JBATMU010000303.1:0-1939 GCA_049289995.1 Rhizobiaceae bacterium
GGCCTGCCCCTTGCCGCGCGGTTCATTGCGCGGGCCGAAAAACGACTGGCTGCGCTCGCGCATGTCCTGGGCGTAATGGCGGCGGGTCGCCTCGTCGCGGATGATGCCGGTCAGGTCGCGCAGCCGCTTTTCAAGTTCGGCCCGGCGCTCGGGCGTGTCAAACACCCCGCCCTGGGTCTCGCGCATCCAGATCAGGTCCGACAATGGCCGCGCCTCGGCCAACACTTTTGCAAAAGCCTCAGGGCCGCTCGCCTTGACCAGATCGTCAGGGTCCTGCCCGCCCGGCAGCAAGGCGAACCGCACTGAGCGGCCCGGCTGCACGGAGGGCAAGGCCAGATCGGCGGCCCGCCATGCGGCCTTGATGCCGGCCTGATCGCCATCAAAGCACAGCACCGGCTCGCCATGGATCCGCCAAAGCAGTTCAAGCTGATTTTCGGTCAACGCCGTGCCGAGCGGGGCCACGGTGTGCGCAAAACCCGCCTGCGCCAGCGCGATCACGTCCATATAGCCTTCAACCGCGATGATCTGGTTGCTTTTCTGCGCCGCCTTGCGGGCCGGCCCCGCATTGTAGAGCACATTGCCCTTGTGGAAGAGCTCGGTCTCCGGCGAGTTGAGATATTTGGCCGGCGCATCCTTGGACAGCGCCCGCCCGCCAAAGGCAATCACCTTGCCGCGCGTGTCCTCGATGGGAAACATGATGCGGTCGCGAAACCGGTCATAGGAAACCGGAATGTCCTCGCCATGCACAACCAGTCCGCAGGCCTCGATCTGCGCCTTGTCGGCGCCCTTGGCCGCCAGATGTTCTTTCAGGCCGTTGCGGCTGTCAGGCGCATAGCCCAGCCGGAATTGTTGCTGGGTAACCGATGACAGGCCGCGGTCGCGCAGATAGGCGCGGGCTTTCGCCCCTTCCGGTCCCTGCAGGCGCTCCTCGAAAAACCGCGCCGCCATGTCCATCACATCGGTAAGGCTGGCTTTTTCGCGGTCGCGCTTGTCCGCCTCTGGGTCGCGGGCCGGCAGCGGCACGCCGGCCATTTCGGCCACCCGCTCCACGGCGTCGGGAAACGGCATGCCGTCGAGCTCGACCAGAAAGCGGAAATGGTCACCCGACACCCCGCAGCCGAAGCAGTGATAGCGGCCCTTGCGGTCCTCGGCGTGGAAGCTTGGCGACTTTTCTCCGTGAAACGGGCAGCAGGCCCAATAATCGCCGCGCGCCGCATTGGTTTTCTTGCGGTCCCAGCTGACGCGTGTGCCCACGACAGCCGAAATCGGCAGCCGGTCACGGACCTCGTCAAGAAACGCGGGGGAAAAACGCATGGCCGTTCTCTAGAGCATATCCGCCCAAAGGTGAAACCGCTTTTGCTGGCTTGAAGCGCCTTTCCGGTTGAAGCACCAACCCGATTCATTAGCCGCCGAATGGCTTTTGCCCAATAATCACTGCGGCTTGCCACTGTCGCATTGACAATTGCCGCCGCCGGGCCAACATCCGCCTCATCACATTCGGGAGCGATGGCCACATGGCCGGTTCAATGATCTTGCTGCATTTGGCAGGTGCGGTGGCCTTGCTCCTGTGGGCAACGCGCATGGTCCGTTCAGGCTTTGAGCGGCTGATCGGCCCGCGCGAGCGTTCGGCAATCCGCGAGGCGCTCAAGAACCGGCTGACCGCAGCCGCATCCGGCCTGTTCCTTGCGGTCCTGTTTCAGAGCGCCACGGCGGTAGCCCTTCTGGTCACCGGCTTTGCCGGCCAGGGCGTGGTTGGCGTTCCCGCCGGCATTTCCGCCCTTTTGGGTGCCGATCTTGGTTCGGCCATCGCCGCGCGGCTGCTGAGCTTTGACCTTGAACCGCTGGTGCCGCTGCTGCTCTTGGCCGGAACAATCGTTGCCATGATCAGCGAGGACCGGCCCTGGCGTCAGGCTGGCCGCATTCTGATCGGTCTTGGCCT
>JBATMU010000304.1:0-1671 GCA_049289995.1 Rhizobiaceae bacterium
TATCCGTTCCTGCCGCTCGACATGGCGGCGCGGCTGCTCAGGCTCTACGGCACGCGGGCGCATGATCTTCTGGGCGGCGCAGCCGCCATGACTGATCTCGGCCTTTGCTTCGGCGCTGACCTTTACGAAGCGGAGGCTGACTATTTGCGGCGCCATGAATGGGCGCGGACCGCCGATGACGTGTTGTGGCGGCGCACCAAGCTTGGGCTGACATTCAGCGCAAGGCAGGCAGCGGCACTTGATGCATGGATGAAGGCTGGTTGAAGGAGAAATCACCATGACCGGCATGATCTTGGCCGTGGATCAGGGCACGACCTCGTCGCGCGCCATCGTTTTTGACGGGGCCATGCGCATCGCCGCCAGCGCGCAGCAGGAATTCACCCAGCATTTTCCTGATTCCGGCTGGGTGGAGCATGACGCCGAAGAGATATGGCAAAGCGTGGTTTCCACCATGCGGCTGGCGCTTGGCCGGGCCGGTGCTGACGCCAGGAAAATCGCTGCCATCGGCATCACCAACCAGCGCGAAACCACGGTTTTGTGGGACAAGGCGACAGGTGAGCCAGTGCACCGGGCCATTGTCTGGCAGGACCGGCGCACCGCCCCCTTGTGCGAGGCGCTCAAGGCGCGCGGGCTTGAGCCGATGTTCACCCAACGCACCGGGCTTTTGCTTGATCCGTATTTTTCCGGCACCAAGCTCGCCTGGCTGCTCGACAACATTCCGGGCGCGCGCGAACGGGCCGGACGCGGCGAACTGGCGTTTGGCACCATTGATTGCTGGTTGATCTGGAAACTTACCGGCGGGCGCGTGCATGCCACCGACGCCACCAATGCTTCGCGCACGCTTTTGTATGACATCGGCGCAAACCGCTGGGATGATGACATCCTCGGCATCCTGAACATTCCTGCCGCGGTCCTGCCGCAAGTGCGCGATTGCGCGGCGGATTTCGGCATGACCGATCCGACGCTGTTCGGCGCTTCCATCCCCATTTTGGGCGTGGCGGGCGACCAGCATGCTGCAACGATCGGCAATGCCTGCTTCTCGCCGGGCATGATGAAATCAACCTATGGCACCGGCTGTTTTGCGCTGTTGAACACTGGCGCGCAGAAAGTCACTTCCAACAACCGGCTGCTCACCACCATCGCCTACAGGCTGGGCGGGGAGACCACCTATGCTCTCGAAGGCTCGATCTTCATTGCGGGGGCTGCCGTTCAATGGCTGCGCGACGGGCTCGGGCTGATCGGCTCGGCTGGCGAGACCGGACCGCTGGCGCAAGGCGCTGACCCTTCGCAAACGGTCTATCTGGTGCCGGCCTTCACCGGGCTTGGTGCGCCGCATTGGGATGCCGGGGCGCGCGGGGCGCTCTATGGCTTGACCCGAAATACCGGCCCGGCCGAGTTGGCGCGTGCCGCGCTCGAATGCGTCGGCTACCAGACGCTCGACCTTCTGGAGGCCATGCAGAAGGACTGGCAAGGCGCCGGCGAATCCCGGCATGGCGGACAGACCGTGCTAAGGGTGGATGGCGGCATGGTCGCTTCGGACTGGACCATGCAGTTTCTCGCCGACATTCTGGATGCGCCGGTCGACCGGCCGGCCGTGCTTGAAACCACGGCGCTGGGCGCGGCCTGGCTCGCCGGCTCGCAAGCCGGGATCTGGCCCGGCATGGAGGAATT
>JBATMU010000305.1:0-12500 GCA_049289995.1 Rhizobiaceae bacterium
TCGCGCACATGGCAATGGACAATCGCCGCCCCCGCTTTGGCCGCATCAATGGCCGCTTCGGCAATCTGCTTGGGGCTGCGCGGCACATGTGGGGAGCGATCCTGCGTGCCGCCCGATCCGGTCACGGCGCAGGTGATGAAAACCTCGCGGTTCATGGCTAGCGGCATCAGGTTCCTCCGATATTTGCGCCAGTGTCGCGCGGCAAAGCGAGTGTAGCTGTGCCGAAAACGAATGAAACTGCGTCAAATGCGAAAAGCGGGGAAAATCCTCCCGGGAAGGCGTATTGGCCCGCATGCCTGGCAAATGCACAATTTGAAATTCGCAAATTTCAGGTCCATATGTCGGGGACACAAGGAGACGGCTTCATTGGCGGCAGGCAATCAACATCGGCTTAAGCCATGTTCCCGGTCCGCGCACGTGACCCGAGCAAACTGAGCCTATGCGGGTAATTTGGCTCATCTGCGGATTTGCATTCCTGGCAGTCGGCGCGGTGGGCATTTTCCTGCCGCTGCTGCCGACCGTGCCGTTCATGCTGTTGGCCGCCTTCTGTTTTTCACGCTCGTCCGAACGCCTGCACAATTGGCTTTTGGCGCATGCCCATTTCGGCCCGCCGATCCTGGCCTGGCGGCAGAGCGGCGCCATCACCCGTCCCGTCAAATGGGTTGCCAGCATTTCCATGCTGGCCTCCCTCGCCCTATCGCTGGTGTTCGGCTTTCCGCCCTTGGTGATCGGCATTCAAACAGCCGCCCTCGCCGCCGCCGCCCTGTTCATCTGGACACGGCCGGACAATTGATGCGGTTTGTTGAAACGCCAGAAATTTGCGCAACTTGCCTGCTTGCCAACCCGGCGTGATGGGTTAGCTTCACGGTCAAGAGCTGCAGATCCCCGGCAGCCGGACATGGGAGACAATCATGAAAACCCGCTCGTTTGCCGCGGCATTCACAATCGCCGCCTTCTGCGCCTTTGGCGCAGGCGCCGCAGAAAAACTCAAGATCGGCACGGAAGGCGCTTATCCGCCCTTCAATTTTGTCGATGCTGCCGGCAAGGTTGGCGGGTTTGACGTCGAAATCGGCCTAGCGCTCTGCGCCAAGATGCAGGCGGAATGCGAGGTCGTCACCCAGGATTGGGACGGCATCATTCCCGGCCTGCTCGCCAAGAAATACGACATGATCATCGCCTCGATGTTCATTACCGCAGAGCGCAAGGCAAAGGTCGATTTCTCCGAACCCTACTACAAGGCGGCCATGACCCATGTCGCCAAGAAGGGTGGAGGGATCACCGAATTCACCAAGGAAAGCCTCAAGGGCAAGGCCATCGGCGTGCAGGCAGGCACCACCCAGGCCGATTTCGCAACCGCCATGTATCCCGATTCCGAGATCAAGTCCTATCCGACCCAGGATGAGGTCAATCTCGACATGGTCAATGGCCGCCTCGACATGCAGGTCGGCGACATGCTGCCGATGATTGAATGGGTCTCCAAATCCAAGGACGGCGCCTGCTGCGAACTGGTCGGCGAACCGATCACCGATCCGAAGTTCGTCGGCGACGGCGTCGGCATTGCCCTTCGCCAGGAGGATGACACGCTGCGTGACGCGGTCAACAAGGCCATTGCCGACATCCGCGCCGATGGCACCTACAAGGCCATCAACGACAAGTATTTCACCGTTGATGTCTATACGATGAAATAGGAAGCCTGCGCCCGGGTGGCCTCATCCGGGCGCAGCCCCCGCCATGCCCAGACATTTCAAAGGCGATCAGGCATTCGATTCGGAATCGCTCTACGGCACCGAAACGGAAATGCCCTATTCGGGCACGCGCTCCTTCATGCGGCGGCGGCTGACGCGCGACCTGTCGGGGGTCGACTACGCCATCATGGGCATTCCCTACGACCTTTCGGTCTCCGGCCGCCCCGGTGCGCGGTTCGGACCCGAGGCAATCCGCCGCGCCTCATCGCAGCTGTCTTGGGGCGACGTCTGGCCCTGGGGATTTGATCCGTTCGACCGGCTCGCCGTGGCCGATACCGGCGACGTGTCCTACCGGCGCGGCCAGCCGCAGGACATGTTGGCAAAGGCCCATGACCAAGCGCTGGCAATCCTCAAAACAGGTGCGCGGCTGTTGACGTTTGGCGGCGATCACTCGGTCACCTATCCGCTGCTCAAGGCGCATGCCGCAATTCATGGTCCATTGGGCATCATCCAGTTCGACGCCCATCGCGACACCGCTGTCTCCGAACATCTCGATCACGGCACCTTCCTGCATCACGCGGTCAAGGACGGCTTTGTCGATCCGGCCCGGTCAATCCAGATCGGCATCCGCACCCATTATACCCATGATGACGCGATGACGGTGCTTTACCGCCCTTGGCTGCGCAACCGGTGCGCAACGGACCTTGCCGCCGAGATCCGCCGGGTCGTCGGCGGCAAGCCTGCCTATTTGAGCTTTGACATTGACTGCATTGACCCGGCTTTCGCGCCGGGCACCGGCACGCCGGTTGTCGACGGCCTGCATCCGCATGAGGCGATTGACTGCATACGGGCGCTGGCCCTGCCCAATATCGTCGGCATGGACGTTGTGGAGGTTTCGCCGCCGCATGATCCTGCGGAAACCACGGCCCTGCTGGCCGCATCGGTGGCGCTTGAACACCTGTGCGCCATGGCCTCCCTCAAGCCGCCGCGCAGTTGAGCCATGTCCGGAGTTTTTGACATTGCCTTTGTCGGCGGCGGGATTGCCGCCCTGTCCGCCGCTTATTTCCTGAAAGGCCGCCGCTCGGTCATCATTCTCGAAAGTGAAGAGGCGCTCGGCTATCATGCCACCGGCCGCTCGGCGGCCGAATTCGCCTTCCGTTTCCATACGCCGCTGGCAGGCAAGCTGGCTGCCCTGTCCTTCCCCTTTCTCGATCAGCCGCCGGACGGCTTTTGCGATGGCCCGCTGCTTGCGCCGCGCGGTATCCTGCTTGTCGCCTATGCCGAAAAGCAGGCGCGGCTTGCCGAAGTGCAGGCCAGCGAAGGCGGCGCGCTCGAAAGCCTGACGCCGGAGCAGGCGCTCGCCCGCGCGCCGATCCTCAATCCTGAGGGATTGGCAGGCGCGCTCTTTGATCCGGAATGCTGGGACATTGATGTCGAGCAGCTTTTCCAGGGATATCAGCGCGGTGCGCGCACCAATGGTGGCGAAGTGCGCACCCGTTCGGCGCTGCTGGCTGCCAAGCGGCAAGCCGGTCTTTGGCATCTCGAAACGCGGACCGGCAAGGTCATGGCCCGCACGGTCGTCAATGCCTCCGGCGCCTGGGCCGACGAAACAGCCGGGCTATGCGGGCAGGCGCCGCTCGGCCTCATGCCCCTGCGCCGCACGGCCATCACGGTGTCGCCGCCCGAAGGCGTGGTCTTGGCTGGCCTGCCGGAAATCGAGGACATTGACGAAGACTGGTACATGAAACCGGACGCCGGCAAATTGCTGGTATCGCCCGCCGATGAACACTTGTCGCCGCCCTGCGACGCGCGGCCCGAGGAGATCGATGTCGCTTGGGCCATGCATCATGTGCATGAAGCCACAATTCTGCGCCCGGAACGGCCGGACCACGCCTGGGCGGGCCTGCGCACATTTGCGCCGGACCGCGCACCAATTGTCGGCCAGCGGCAGACAGATGACGGGTTTTTCTGGCTGGCGGGACAGGGCGGTTTCGGGATACAGACCTCGCCTGCGCTCGGCCTGCTGGCCGCATCGATTCTGGCGGGAGATCCCGTGCCGGAAGATTTTGCGGAATTCGGCACGGGCGCGGCAAAGCTTTCGCCAAACAGGTTTCCCCTTGCCCCAGACCATTCAGGCTGAACAGCCCTTTCGCATCACGCCGCGCATGGCCGTCATGGCGACATTTGCAGCCTTTGGCGCAATGGTCGGCACGCTGGCCGGCTCGGTGCCGCAATTGATCTCCCAATCGGGGCTGACCAATGCCAGCTATGGCCTGGGCATCACCATCATGACCCTGGCGACCGTGGCCTCAATGGGCGCGGCAGGCGCTTTGGCCCGGCGGTTCTCGCATCGCACGCTGCTTCTGGCCTTGATGCCTTTCATCCTGGCCATGCTGGGCCTTTTGCTGGTTGGCCAGTCATTCTGGCTGTTTTTCCCGCTGGCCATGCTTTACGGGCTGGGCAGCGGCGCGCTCGACGTCATCATGAACGCCGAAGGCGGCGAGGTCGAAAACGACCTGAAACGTCCGGTATATACCGCGTTTCATGGCAGCGTTTCCTTGTCGGTTGCCGTCTTCGCCATCGTCTCAAGCCTGCTGTCAACAATGTTCGGAACCTGGGCGTCGTTGACGGCGGCAAGCCTTGCGGTCGCCGCGGCCATGGCCATGGTGCACGCCGCCATCTTGCCGCGGACGCTGGCTGTCCCACCGGCCAATCCATCCAGCCAATTTTCAAAACCGCTGATCCTCTTGGGCCTTGCCGCCGGCCTCATCATCGCCTGCGAAGTCACCGCGCTGTTGTGGTCATCAAAACTGCTTGCCGAAACCGCGCCCGGCCTTGCCGCCATTTCCGGGCTGGGCGCGGCGTTTTTCGGCCTGTGCAATGCGCTGGTGCGCTTTCCGGGTGATGCGCTGCGCGCCCACTTCGGCGAGATCCGCCTGATGAGCATAACCATCGTTTTCGCCATTATCGGCTTTGCTGGGCTGGGCATGACCGACGGCTTTGCCGCAAGCGTGTTTTTCTTCGCGCTTACCGGCATGGGACTGGCAGTCCTTTGCCCCTGCCTGTTCCAGATGTCGTCCAACCAGACCCCGCACAACCGCGCCGCCGGCCTTTCCATCGCCATGCTGGTGGCCGGATTGCCGCGCATTGTCGGCCCGACAGCGTTTGGCGCGGTCGCCGAGGCCTATTCGACACGGCTGGCCTTTGGGGCCTGCGCACTGGTTCTTCTGGCTGCGCTTGGCGTCATCCGCTCATTGAAGGTCTGACCGGCGCGGCAAATTGATCTATGCAATTTATTCTATATATTCGGTCCGGAAACGAATGCGCCACAAAGGTGCGCCAGGCATCGGGAGACAAAAATGACGAGTGCAAGGCTTCAATCCGTCTATGACGCCATCGATGCGGCCAATGCCGCCGATCCGATTTTGCATGAGGCAGACGGCGCCTCCCATCCGGCCGCCCGCCTCTACGGCCAGCGCATGACCGCCATGCTTGAGAAATTCCAGCCCGTATCCTCGGACGCTCTGAAGATAGCCATTCGCGGTCAGCACATCGAACGCTTCGCCATTCCGCGTGAAACCTATCCCGCCGGCAAAGCGGGTTATTACCGTTGGCGCAATGAACAGAAGAAGCAGCACGCCGTCCGGCTGGCCGAAATCATGGCGCCGCGCGGCTATGACACCGAGACCATTGCCCGCGTCGGCCAGATCGTCCGCAAGGAGCGGCCCGCCGAAGACGCGGACACCCAGACGCTGGAAGACGTCGCCTCGCTGGTGTTTCTCGCCCATGAACTGGATGCATTTCTGGTGAAGTATCCCTATGCACCGGAAAAGCTGGCCGACATTCTCGCCAAAACCTGGAACAAAATGTCACCCAAAGGCCACGAAGCAGCGCTGGCGCTCAACCCGCCAAAGGCCGTGGTCGATCTCCTGCATCAAGGTCTGGCAGCACTCGCCGCCGCAGGCTGACCCGCAAGCCGGGCAGGCGCGGCGAAACGGCGCGGGAAAATGGCGGCCCGGCAAGCTGTTTTGGTCCTTTTGCAGGCCCGCTTGTCTGGACTCGTTCCAAATTCGGTATATAGCATTTCTTGAATAAATGCGTTCGGCGGGAGGAATTCCTGCTTCGGCGGCGCCGGGGCATTTATCGGCGCAGAAGGTGAATTCAATCGGGCCGCAACATGCCCGGATGTCCGGCGGCGAAACCGGATCGGGGAGAGCATGGCGTTTCTGTCAACTCAATCGGGATCCTTGCAGCAGCATGTCTGGCTGACCCGCCTGTTGCCGTTCCTCAACTGGACGCCTCTGGTCACCCGCACCACCTTGCGCGCCGATTTCATGGCCGGCCTGACCGGCGCTGTTGTCGTTCTGCCGCAGGGCGTGGCCTTTGCAACAATCGCCGGCATGCCGCCGGAATACGGCCTTTACGCGGGGATGGTCCCGGCCATCATCGCCGCACTGTTCGGCTCGTCCTGGCACCTGGTTTCCGGACCGACAACCGCCGCCTCCGTGGTGTTGTTTTCGTCGCTCAGCGCTCTGGCTGCGCCCGGCTCCTCCGAATATGTGCTGCTCGCCATCACGCTCGCTTTCATGGTCGGCGTCATGCAATTGGCCATGGGGCTGGCGCGGCTTGGCGCCATCGTCAATTTCATTTCGCATTCCGTCGTCATCGGCTTTACGGCTGGCGCTGCGCTGCTGATCATTTTCAACCAGTTCCGCAACTTTTTTGAAATCGACGTGCCGCGTGGCTCGCATCCGCATGAGACGGTAATTTATCTGGCCACGCATCTGGGTGAGATCGATTGGGCCACAACATCGGTCGGCGTCTTCACCATGGCGACCGGCCTGTTGTTCAAGCGGCTTTATCCAAAACTGCCTTACATGATCATCGCCATTATCGCCGGCAGCGTGTTTGCTTATATCCTGAATTTTCTGGGCGGCGCCACCATCAAGACGGTCGGCGCCCTGCCTGCCAGCCTGCCGCCCATCTCAATGCCCGATTTCAGCTTTGCCACCTGGCGTGAACTCGCCCCGACCGTGGTCGCCGTCACGCTGTTTGCCCTGACAGAGGCCATATCGATTTCGCGGGCGCTTGCGGTGCGTTCCGGCCAGCACATTGATTCCAGCCAGGAATTCATCGGCCAGGGCTTGTCCAATATTGTCGGCAGCTTCTTCTCATCCTATGTGGCGACCGGCTCGTTCAACCGCAGCGGCCTGAACTTCGATTCCGGCGCCAAAACCCCGATGGCATCGGTATTTGCCGGCGTCCTGTTGGCAATCGTTGTGCTCGTGGTTGCCCTGCTTGCCGTTTACATGCCCAATGCTGCAATGGCCGGCGTTTTGTTCATTGTCGCCTATGGCCTGATCGACAAGCATCACATCGTCCAGATCATCAGGACCTCGAAGACCGAGACAATCGTGCTGGCAGTCACTTTCATTTCAGCCCTTTTCCTCGATCTGGAATTTGCCATTTTTGCCGGCGTGATGCTGTCGCTCCTCCTGTTCCTGCACCGCACGGCCAATCCGAACATCCTCATCCGCGTGCCAGACCCCAAAAGCCCGGGCCGCAAGTTCGAGACCGCCGGCCCCGGCCTGCCCGAATGCAAGCAGATCCGCATCATCCGTTTTGACGGCGCGCTGTTTTTCGGCGCTGCCAACATCTTCACCGAAACACTGCTGGACTACGAAAAGACCGATCCCGGCCAGAAGTTTCTCATCATTGTCATGAATGGCGTGAACTTCATTGACGTAACCGGCGCCGAGGCGCTCGTCGCCATGGCCAAGCGCTACCGCGCGCGCGGCGGCGGCCTCTACATGATCAAGCCAAAGGATGCCGTCATCGACCGGCTGACCCGCGGCGGCTACATGAATGATATCGGCCAGTACAACGTTTTCACATCCAAGACCGATGCCTTGCGAACCATCTACCGCGAACTTGACTACGACATCTGCCGCGCCTGCGACCGCAACGTGTTTGTCGAATGCAAGCGCAAGGGCAAGCAGGAACCGCGCGAAGAGGACTACGACACCCCACTGGTTGCCGCGCCTGCGGCAGCCCTGCCGATCCACGGATAAACCAACTGCAATGCCAGGCAGCGCAGATTGCGCGCTTGTGAGGGAAAAAGCATGAGCCAAGAACCGGCAATCGACCTGTCACCCGAAGTCGCGGACGAGGTCAAATGCACGACCTGCTACATGTGCGCTTGCCGGTGCGGCATCAAGGTCCATCTCAAGGATGGCATGGTCCGCTATATCGAGGGCAACCGCGATCATCCCATCAACAAGGGCGTGCTATGCGGCAAGGGCTCATCAGGCATCATGCAGCATTATTCGCCTGCCCGCCTGCAAAAGCCGCTCAAGCGCGTTGGCCCGCGCGGCGAATCCAAATTCGTTGAAATCGAATGGGAAGAGGCCATGGGCATCGCCACCAAATGGCTGGGCGATATCCGCAAAACCGATCCGAAAAAGCTGGCCTTCTTTACCGGCCGCGACCAGAGCCAGTCCCTCACCGGCTGGTGGGCCATGCAATATGGCACGCCCAATTTCGCAGCCCATGGCGGCTTCTGTTCGGTCAACATGGCCGCAGCCGGCCTTTACACCATTGGCGGCTCGTTCTGGGAATTCGGCGAGCCTGATTGGGACCGCTCAAAATATTTCATGATCTTCGGCGTCGCCGAAGATCATGATTCCAACCCCATCAAGACCGGCATGGGCAAGTTGAAGGCGCGCGGCTCGAAGATCGTCTCGGTCAATCCGGTCCGCACCGGCTATTCGGCGATTGCCGATGAATGGGTCGGCATCCGCCCCGGCACCGACGGCCTGTTTGTCATGGCGCTCATCCACGAGCTGCTGCACGCCGACAAGGTCGATCTCGACTATCTGATCCGCTATACCAACATGCCCTGGCTGGTCATTCAGGACGAGGGCGCGGCCGATCACGGCCTGTTTGCCCGCGACAAGGACGGCAACACGCTGTGCTTTGACAAGACCAGCAAGAAACTTGCCGATTCCAAGCGCGCCGACATCACCCCCGCCATGGTCGGCGAGTTCAAGCTGGCCGACGGCCGCAAGGCTGTTCCCGCCTTCCAGCTGCTGGCCGAGCGCTACATGGACAGCCAATACAGCCCCGATGCGGTCGCCGCGACCTGCGGGCTGGACGCTGCCGATATCCGCCGCCTCGCCGCAGAACTCGCCGAAGTGGCGTTCGAGCAGACCATCGAGCTGGACGTTGAATGGACCGATTGGGCCGGCCGCAAGCATGACAAGATAATCGGCCGCCCGGTCGCCATGCATGCCATGCGCGGCATCTCGGCCCATACCAACGGCTTCCATACCTGCCGCGCCATCCATGTGCTGCAGGTGCTTTTGGGTTCGGTGGAATGCCCCGGCGGCTTCCGCTTCAAGCCGCCCTTCCCCAAGCCCATTCCACCGGCGCAGAAGCCGGCCGGCAAGACCTACGCGCCCAACACGCCGCTGCCGGGCCTGCCGCTTGGCTTCACCACCGGGCCGGAAGACCTGATCCTCGAGGCAGACGGCACGCCGGTGCGCATCGACAAGGCCTATTCCTGGGAAGCGCCGATTGCCTCGCACGGCCTCATGCACATGGTCATCACCAATGCGTGGAAGGGCGATCCCTACAAGATCGACACGCTTGTCATGTACATGGCCAACATGAGCTGGAATTCGACCATGAACACCAAGGGTGTCATGGAAATGCTCACCGACAAGGATGAAGCTACCGGCGAATACAAGATTCCGCACATCATCTATTCGGATGCCTATTTCTCTGAAATGGTGGCCTATGCCGATCTGATCCTGCCGGACACCACCTATCTGGAGCGCTGGGATTGCATCTCGCTGCTGGACCGGCCGATCTGCGAGGCCGATGGTCCCGCCGACGCCATCCGCCAGCCGGTTGTTCAGCCCGACCGCGATGTGCGCGGTTTTCAGACCGTGCTGCTTGATCTTGGCGCACGCCTTGGCCTGCCCGGCATGACCAATGCCGACGGCGCGCCGAAATATCCCGGCGGCTATGCCGATTACATCGTCAACCACGAACGCCAGCCCGGCATCGGTCCGCTTGCCGGTTTCCGCGGCAAGGATGGCGACAAGTTCGGTCGCGGCGAGCCCAATCCGAACCAGCTGCAGGCCTATATCGACAATGGCGCTTTCTGGAGCCATCACCTCCAGCCGAACCAGCGCTTCTACAAGTTCGCCAACAAGGACTATCTCGATTTCGCCGTGCAGATGGGCTTCATTGGCCATGCCAACCAGATCGTCATGCAGCTCTATTCCGAGCCGATGCAGAAGTTCCGGCTGGCCGCCGAAGGCCATGGCGTCAACCAGCCGCCCGAGCACATGCGCGAACGGGTGATCGCCGCCTTCGACCCGCTGCCCATCTGGTACATGCCCTATGAAGAAGAACTGGTCGACACCAAGAAATACCCGCTGCATGCGCTGACCCAGCGCCCGATGATCATGTATCATTCCTGGGGTTCACAGAACGCCTGGCTGCGCCAGATCCTTGGCCGCAACAAACTCTATGTCTCCACCGTCAAGGCCAGGGAAATGGGCATCGAAGACGGCGACTGGGTGCATGTGACCAGCCACAACGGCCAGATCAAGGTGCAGGTCAAAACCATGGAAGGGGTGAACCCCGACACGGTCTGGACCTGGAACGCCATTGGCAAACGGGCCGGATCGTGGAACCTCGCGCCCGATGCGCCGGAGGCCAAGAAGGGCTTCCTGCTCAACCACCTCATCAGCGAGCTGCTGCCGCCGCGCGGCGAACGCCGCTTCTCCAACTCCGACCCGATCACCGGTCAGGCGGCGTGGTTTGACCTGCGCGTGTCAATCGAGAAGTGCGAGCCGGGCGAGGAAGTCACCGAGCCGCAATTCCCCGATCTGCCATTGCCGGCCGGCCTTGAACCCGCCCCCACGATCAACCGCTTCAATGCATTTGCCGGCGCGAAGGGAAAAACCAAGTGACCAGCCTGCCCATCGAACGCGGCGCCAAGCGCCTTGGCCTTGTCATTGACCTTGACACCTGCGTCGGCTGCCATGCCTGCGCCACCAATTGCAAGGAATGGAACACGTCGGGCCATTCCGCCCCGCTGACGGATTTGAACGCCTATCAGGCCGAACAGCGCGGCGTCTGGTTCAACCGGGTCTTCACCTATGAAGCCGGCGGCCAGGGCCCTGAAGCCCGCACCGTGCATTTCCCGAAAAACTGCCTGCATTGCGAGACGCCGGCCTGTGTCACCGTCTGCCCGACCGGCGCATCCTACAAGCGCGCCGAAGATGGCATTGTCCTTGTCGACGCCGACAAGTGCATCGGCTGCAAGCTGTGCTCGTGGGCGTGCTCTTACGGCGCGCGCGAATATGACGAAGATGCCGGCGTGATGAAAAAGTGCACGCTGTGCATCGACAAGATCTACAACGAAAACCTGCCGGAAGCCGACCGCGTGCCGGCCTGTGTTTCCACCTGCCCGTCTAAGGCGCGGCATTTTGGTGATTTCGCCGATCCGAACTCCAATGTCTCCAAATTGACCCGCGAGCGCGGCGGCTTCGACCTGATGCCGGAGACCGGCTACCAGCCGACCTCGAAATATCTGCCGCCGCGGCCTGGCCATCGCGCCGCACCCGCGCCCAAGGCTTCGATCCCCGCGCCGAAAGGCAAGCAAGACAGCTCGGGAAAATTCCTGCGCTGGGTTGATTCCGTCCTGTCACGCTGAGGCCAGACCATGCACCCCGCTTTTTCCGTCATCTTTTTCACCACGGCCTCGGGCGCCGGCTATGGCTTGCTGGCGCTGCTCGCCGTTTTTGCCACCGGCGGCCAATTGCCCGTCACCACGGGGCTGGGTTTTGTGGCGCTCGCCGTCGCACTCGGCCTGATCGGCGCAGGGCTGATGTCGTCCATGCTGCATCTGGGCCATCCCGAACGCTTTTTGAAGGCGCTCACCCAGTGGCGCTCGTCCTGGCTGGCGCGCGAAGGCGTCATCGCCATCGCCACATTCGTGCCTGCCGGCTTGTTTGGCATCGGCTGGGTGTTCTTCAATTCGGCCAGCGGCCTGTTTGGCTGGATGGCGGCGCTTGCGGCGGTCATGGCGGTCATCACGGTCGCCTCGACCTCGATGATCTATGCCAGCCTCAAGCCGATCCGCCAGTGGAACAACGTGTTGGTGCCGCCCGCCTATCTGCTGTTTGGCTTCATGACCGGAGCGGTGCTGCTGGTCTTCATCAGCCGCCTGTTCGGCGCTTGGTCACCGACTTTCTCCATCCTCGCCATCGTGCTTCTGGTGCTGGGCTGGGCGCTGAAGATCGCCTATTGGCGCTTCATCGACACCGCACCCGCCCCCAGCAACCTCGGCACGGCGACCGGCCTTGGCCGGCTGGGCGAGGTGCGCTTGCTGGAAATGCCGCATACCGAGGAAAACTTCCTCATGCGCGAAATGGGTTTCCAGATCGGCCGCAAGCATGCCGCCAAGCTGCGCATGATTGTCCATGCTGCCCTGTTTGCCTTGCCGATTGCCATGATGGTCTTGAGCCTCCTGCCGGGGATGCCTCCCTTTATCGGCTGGCTTGCCGCCCTGGCCGCGGTGGTCTTTGCCGCCATCGGCATTGCCGCCGAGCGCTGGCTGTTCTTTGCCCAGGCCACCCATACCTGCATGCTCTACTACGGCCGCCAGATGTAGTCTGGCTGCCTTCCCCGGCATGAAATTGAACTGAGGCAGATTTTCCGCCTGAGAACCGCGTAAATAGCGGAATGAATGCTGCATGGCTCCGTGCTGGCAAGATTTGTCTCGGAAGCTTCCACGCC
>JBATMU010000306.1:0-13403 GCA_049289995.1 Rhizobiaceae bacterium
GAGGCCGTGAAAAAGCATGACGGCCGCATGGTTGTCGGCGCAGGCGGCGCAAAAACCCGCCATGACGCCATGGAGCTTGGCGAGGCCAGTCCCGCCTATATTTTCTTCGGCAAGTTTGGCTACGACCTCAAGCCGGAAGTGCATCCGCGCAATCTCGGCCTCGCCGCATGGTGGGCTGAAATGATGGCGCTGCCTTGCATCATTGCAGCTGGCTCCACCATGGACTCCATCGCAGACGCCGCCGCTACCGGCGCGGATTTCGTGGCCGTTTCCGCGGCGGTTTTCACCGGTTCGCTGCCGCCGTCCGAAGCTGTCCGCGCCGCCAACGCGCTGCTCGACGAAAAAGCCCCGGTGTTTGAGACATGAAGGCCAGGCCAGCCAATAAGCCGAGAACTGGCGCGCCATTGCCTGCACTCCTGCTCGCCTTGCTGGTTGCCGCCGCCCCGCCCGCGCGGGCGGAAGACAAGCCGTCTGATCCGGCCCGCGTGCAGGTCAATGTCGATCCGCGCCGTTTTGGGCAAAAGCCCGAGGATGCCGCCTATGGCGCATTCCAGCGCGGCCTCTATGTCACCGCCCTCAATCTTGCACTGCCGCGCGCCCGCTCCGGCGATCCGGCAGCCCAGACACTCGCCGCCGAAATCCACATGCGCGGGTTCGGCGTGCGCCGCAATGAAAAGGAAGCCGCCCTCTGGTATGAAAAGGCCGCCGCCCAGGGCGTGGCTGAAGCGCAGTTCCAGTTGGCGCTGATCCTCTACGCCGGCGAAAGCCTGCCGCGTGACGAGGCCCGCGGCCGGTCTCTGCTGAAAGAGGCTGCCGCAAGCGGCCATGCGCTGGCGGCCTTCAACTATGCGCAGGACATACTGCGCCAGAACGGGTCTGCCGCCGCCTATCCATATTATCTCCAGGCCGCCAAAGCCGGCCTTCCCGACGCCCAGTTCGCCATGGCGCAATTGATCGGCCAGGGACAGGGCGCGCCAAAAGACACCGAGGAAATGGCCCGCGACTGGCTGATGCGCGCCGCGCGCCAGAACTATGACACCGCCCAGCTCGATCTCGGCGCCTGGATGATCGAAGGCAAAGGCGGACCGGCCGATGCCAAGGCCGGATTCGGCTGGATCTACCGGGCGGCGCTGAGCGGCAACATCGCCGCCCGCAACCGGCTGGCCAAGCTCTACATGGCCGGCATCGGCACCGAACCGGATGCAGTCTCTGCCGGCGCCTGGACAATTCTCGCCCGCCGCGCCGGGCTCACCGATCCGGTCATGTCCGATTTCATGGACGGCTTGTCGGCTGAAACCGAGAAGAAGGCGCTGGCCAAAGCCAACCTTCTGCGCTGACATCTTGCCTCTTGGGGCGTTTTGTGGTCTTGAGGCCGCAATCTGGCCGCCCAATGGTTTCCATGCGGCCCCCAATCCCGAAGCTTGAAGAAGAATCCCCATGAAAATCAACGGCAATGAAATCCGTCCCGGCAATGTCATCGAACATGATGGCGGCCTTTGGGTTGCTGTGCGGACCAATGCGGTGAAACCCGGCAAGGGCGGCGCCTACAATCAGGTCGAACTGAAAAACCTCATCAACGGCACCAAGCTCAACGAGCGCTTTCGTGCCGCAGAAACCGTCGAGAAGGTCCGCCTTGAGCAGAAGGATTTCACCTTCCTCTATGAGCAGGGCGAAGCGCTGATCTTCATGGACCAGGAAACCTACGAGCAGCTCGAGCTGCAAAAGGATTTCGTCGGCGATCGCGCCGCTTTCCTGCAGGACGGCATGAAGGTGACCGTGGAAATGCATGAAGACCGGCCGATCGGCATCGCGCTTCCCGATCAGGTGACGCTGATGATCACCGAGGCTGACCCGGTGGTCAAAGGCCAGACGGCAGCGTCTTCCTACAAGCCCGCCATCCTTGAAAACGGCATCCGTGTTCTGGTGCCGCCGTTCATTTCGGCCGGCGAGCGCATCGTGGTCGAGACCAACGAAATCACCTATCTGCGCCGCGCCGATTGATCCGCCCGCAAGCGACCTGAAAAGAGGCGAGCCGCATGGCGCGTTCCGCGATCATCAATGTCATGGTTCAGGCCGCCACCAAGGCGGGTCGTTCGCTCGCCCGCGATTTCGGCGAGGTGCAGAACCTGCAGGTCTCGCTGAAGGGGCCCGGCGACTATGTTTCCCAGGCCGACAAGAAGGCCGAGGAGATCCTGTTCCAGGAATTGTCGCGCGCCCGCCCCGGCTATTCCTTCCTGATGGAGGAAGGCGGCGCGGTGGAGGGTGACGATCCCCAGCACCGCTTCATCATCGACCCGCTCGACGGCACCACGAACTTCCTGCACGGCCTGCCGCTGTTCTGCATTTCCATTGCGCTGGAGCGCCAGGGCCAGCTGGTCGCTGCCGTCATCTACAATCCGGCCATGGACGAGCTTTACACCGCAGAACGCGGCGGCGGCGCTTACATGAACGACCGGCGGCTGCGCGTAGCCGGCCGCACGAAACTGTCCGACGCCGTCATCGGCACCTATGTGCCGCATCTCGGCAAAGGCGGCCATGGCGATGCATTGGTGCAGACCCGAAATGTCATGGTTGAAACCTCTGGCATCCGCTCGATCGGTGCTGCCGCGCTGAACCTCGCCTATGTTGCCGCCGGCCGCCTCGACGGCTATTGGGAAGACGGCATGCACCCTTGGGATGTCGCCGCCGGCATGCTGCTGATCCGCGAGGCGGGCGGCTTTGTCACCGACCGTTCCGGCGGACCCGACATCTTCGCCAAAAGCGAAGTCGTGGCCGGCAATGAAGCCATCCACAAGGCGCTGCTGGCGACGCTCGCCAAGGGCATTTAAGCCATTTGCGTCTTGTCAGGCCGCTTAAAGGCGAGTGCCGCAATTAGCGCGGTACGGCGCTTTCAATTCCGACACATTTCACGTTAGATTCATCCCGGGCAGAAACCTGAACGGGGAATGGCATGGCTTGGCTGGCGATGAGGGATGATTCAGTGGCGGGCGGAGAGCGCGATGCCGAAGCCTTGTCGTCGCCGCAGGTCTTCCTGCTGTCGATGGTGGTATTTCTCGCCATAGCCGGTTTTGTCGCTGCCATTCTCTACCGGCAGGTCTCGCGCGCCTTTGTCACCAATCCCGGTTTGAACGGCCTGATCCTCGGTGTCCTGGCTGTCGGCATTTTCCTCGCTTTCATTCAGGTCATGCGCCTGTTCCGCGAGGTCAAATGGGTCAATTCCTTCCGGCAGGGCATGGAGACCACCGAACCGGTGCTGCTTGCCCCGATGAAGGCGCTGATCGGCCGCCGCTCGTCGATGGCGCTGTCGACGCTTTCCATGCGCACGCTTCTCGATTCCATCGCCACGCGGCTGGATGAAAGCCGCGACATCTCGCGCTATCTGGTCGGCCTTCTGGTATTTCTCGGACTGCTCGGCACCTTCTGGGGCCTGCTTGCCACCATTGGCTCGATCGGCGAAACCATTCAGGCGCTCGACCCCGGTTCGGGCGATTCCAATGACGTGCTCAACGCGCTGAAATCCGGACTTGCCGCACCGCTCAACGGCATGGGCACGGCGTTTTCCTCCTCACTGTTCGGCCTGTCCGGTTCGCTGGTGCTCGGCTTTCTCGACCTGCAGGCCAGCCGCGCCCAGAACCGCTTCTACACAGAACTGGAAAACTGGCTGTCCTCGGTCACCGACCTTGGCCAGGATTTCGCGCCCGAAGCAGGCCGCGCCGGTTCCGCCGATGAAATCCGCGCCATGTCGGACCGGTTGCGCTCCATGCAGGATTCGGGCGGCTCTTCGGTGCGCGTCGCCGCCGCCATGGCCAATCTGGCTGACGGTGTTTCCGGCCTCGTCAAATCCATGCGCACCGAGCAGCAGATCCTGCGCGACTGGGTCGAGGGTCAGGCCAGCGAGCAAAAGGCCATGCGCGCCACGCTCGACAAGCTGACTGAAGCGCTCAAGAAGCGGGCCGACTGACATGGCGCTGGCCCGCAACCGCCGTTCCGAGCGCACCATCGATTACTGGCCAGGCTTTGTGGACGCCTTGTCCACGTTGCTTCTGGCCATCATGTTCCTGCTGTCGGTTTTCGTGCTGGCGCAGTTCCTGCTGTCGCGCGAAATTTCCGGCAAGGACGAGGTCCTGAACCGGCTCAATTCGCAGCTCAATGAACTCACCCAATTGCTGGCGCTTGAAAAGGCGGGCAAGCAGGACGCAGAAGACGCGCTGCTCAATCTGCAAGCCACACTCGATTCCGCTGTCACTGAAAAGACCCGGCTGCAGGCTTTGCTCGATCAGGGCGCGGGCGCCGGCGCCGAAGCCAATGCCCGTGCCGCCGCGCTGTCTGGCACGCTTGATGCCGAAAAGCAGATTTCTCAGCGCGCGCTCTCGCAGGTCGAATTGCTCAACCAGCAGATTTCTGCGCTGCGCAAGCAGATCGCCGCCCTTGAAGACGCACTCGATGTGTCCGAAAGCCGCGACCGCGAATCCAATGCCAAGATCGCCGATCTCGGCAAACGCCTGAATGTGGCGCTGGCCCAGCGCGTGCAGGAGTTGAACCGCTACCGTTCCGATTTCTTCGGCCGGCTGCGAGACATCCTCTCCGACCGCGAGAACATCCGCATCGTCGGCGACCGTTTCGTCTTTCAGGCCGAGGTGCTGTTCCCCTCGGGTGGTGAGATCATCAATGACGCCGGCAAGGCGGAGATGGCAAAGCTCGCGGCAGCTCTCGTCGAATTGTCCAGGGAAATCCCGCCGGAGATCGATTGGGTGCTGCGGGTCGACGGTCATACCGACACGGTGCCTTTGTCGGGAACCGGCAAATATGCCGACAACTGGGAACTGTCCTCGGCGCGCGCCACGTCGGTGGTCAAATACCTGATCGAAGGCGGTGTTCCGGCCAACCGTCTTGTTGCCGCCGGCTTTGGCGAAAACCAGCCGCTAGAGCCGGGCGACAGCGCCGACGCCCGCGCAAAGAACCGCCGCATCGAATTGAAGCTGACAGAGAAATAGCGAACGCAGAATAACGGGCGTTGCGGGCTGACGCGCGCCATTTGTTTCCCGCCATGGTTGCTTCATTTGGTTTGATGGCCAATACTGAGCCAGTCACGAACGCTGGGCCAGATTTTGAATAAATTCAACATGTGCTGTCTTGCGTTGCTTTCAGCAATTTGGCTGATCGCCGGGCAGGCCGCTTCGGCGCCAGCCGAACCTGTTTTGCCGCTCGCCGAAAAGCCCGGCTGGGTGCAGACAATCGCCGTTTCCGCGTCAACCGCCGACACAGCCGCGCAGCGAGACGGAATTGCCTGGCTGTTGTCCGATATTCAAATCATCAACAAGCCCGGCGGCCACTTTTACTACTCGAGAAATGTGCAAGAAGTGGTGGACCGGGTCGGTCTGGAATCGGCATCCAGCATAAGCATAACTTTCGAACCATCGCTGGAAAAAGTCTTCCTTGTGGCTCTGTCGGTCCAGCGTGACGGTGCTGTGATAGACCATCGGCAAGACGCGCGGGTCGATTTGTTTCGAAGCGAGGATGATCTTTCACGCGGCATTCTCACCGGCAGGAAAACCTTTTCAATTTTGGTGCCAGACGTAAAAGTCGGCGATATCGTGGATTATGCGATCATGCGCGAATCCGACGACATGCTGAACGGATTGCCGTTCGACATCGGCTTGGCGCTGAACTACATGGTGCCTGTCGAAAGGCTCCGCCGCCGTATTGTCTGGCCCTCTGATGATCCGCTCAGCATCAAGGCTTATGATTCCGGCGCCCGGCCTGCGATCAGCCAGACTGGCCAAAACACGGTCTATGAATGGGACCTCCAGAAACCCGAGCCCTATCCAGACGACGGAAATTTGCCGCCGGAATCAGTCGGCCATGGCTGGGTCGCAGTTTCGTCAGCTGCGGAGTGGCGCGAAATTGTAAGGCCGCTCCTGCCCCATTACCGGACGGACTGGCCATTGCCTGAGGCTTTCAAGAATAGGCTGGATGAAATTGCCGCCAAAAATGTTGATGCAGTTGAACGGTTTACCGAGGTCGTGCGGCTTGTTCAGGACGAAATTCGCTATGTCAGCCTGTCGATCGGCTATGGAGCCATCTTGCCGCGTGCTCCCTCTGAAGTCATCACGTCGGGATTTGGCGATTGCAAGGACAAAGCCGTACTTCTGGCGACAGCGCTGCGCTACCTGAAGATTGATGCCACGCCGGCGTTGACGGATTTGGACAGCGGTGAATCGATAGCCGCGCTGCCTCCGTCAGTAATGGCATTTGACCATGTCATCGTCCGGGTCAGACTCACGGGATCAACACTCTGGATTGATGCAACGGACTACTCGCAAGGAGGCCGCGGGTTCGGCATTGAACAGGCGCATTATGGCTATGCCCTGCCCGTGGAAGACGGGGCACGTGAGCTTGAAAAGATGGCTCCGATTTACGCAATGCTGCCAACACAATTGACTGAGGAACACTATAGCCTGCCAGAAGGGGATGTAGGCGCGCTCACGCTGAAAGTCCTGACCACCTACGGCCAAACTGATGCGGACTGGTTTCGCAGGAAAGCCGCCAATGACTCTGTCGACACCCTGGCCAAGCGATACCAAGACTACTACGCGGCCAAATTTGACGGATTGGTTTCAACCGCCCAGATAAAAATAAGCGACAACCGCGACGCCAATATCATCACGGTCGAGGAAAACTACGCTGTTCCGGACTTTGACCGGGTGAATGGCGAAACCATCAAGGATTTTCCGATCAAGGGCATTTTGAATTTGGACACTTTGCCGGAGATCAAGGCTATCGGCAGGAGCGTGCCCGCCTATATCGGCAAGCCATTCGCCATCCGGCACGTGGTGACAATCAATCACGTCAAGGGCGATTATGCCCATCCTGACGTCCCCGAAAACAAGGACCAGCCGTTCTCCCTGCAAGCCGGATCCAACGTGAGCGACGGGGTTTTCAGGCTCGGCTGGACATTCCGCAGCGATGGCGGCGTTATTCCCCCGTCCGGAATCACTGACTACTTGAAAGCACGCGACGACATAATGGGTGCGACTGATCGGCTCTATGACTTCAGGCACCAGGCTGTTGCGGAAGATGACACCGGAAAGCCCACACCAAAAAATCTGTTTCTAACCGTGATGATCGCTGCATTGGGCGTTCTCGCTGCTGTGTTTGTCGCCCGCCGTACGCAGCCGCGCTGATGCAACGGGCCTTTGCGGTTCTCGCTAGCGAAAAACTTTTCAAGTACCGATAACTGCGCTGACACGCATGGGCGAGATCAGGCAGATTGCTTGGGCGTCTTACAGCAATGTACTATAGCCCGATTGATTGCCGCCGGAGCCAAACCATGTCCTTCGCCAAGCTCGATGCCCATTGCCGCTCCATGCAGGCGCTTGAGCATGCGCTGGCCATTCTGGGTGCGGATGAGGCCACCATGATGGCCCCCGGTGGCGGCGAAAGCCGCGCCGAGGCGATGGCCGGATTGTCCGGCATGTTGCACCGGCAGGCCACTGGTCCTGAAGTCCGCGACTGGCTGGAGGCTGCGAAAACCGAAAGCCTCGACGCGGAGCAAAAGGCCGCGCTCACCGAGCTGGAGCGCAGCCATATCAACGCCACCTGCCTGCCATCGGACTTTGTTGAACGGCAAACGCTGACCCGCATGCGCTGCGAGCAAACATGGCGGCAGGCGCGCGCCGCCAATGACTGGGCGGGCTTTGCGCCTTCGCTGGAAAGCGTGCTGGTTCTGGTGCGCGAGGAAGCGGCCATGCGCGCCGATGTGCTTGGCCTCGCCCCCTATGACGCGCTGATGGAGCAATATGATCCCGGCAATCGGTTGGCCGATATCGACACGGTGTTTGCCCGGCTCAAGGGCTTTCTGAAAGGCTTTGTTGAAGAGGCGCTTGCCGTTCAGGCCGAACGCCGCGCCAACGCGCCTGCCGCCGAACTTTCGGGCAGCTACCCGGTCGAAAACCAGCGCGCCCTCGGCCTTGCCATGATGGAAGCCGTCGGTTTTGACATGGCTTGCGGCTCGCTTTCCGTCTCGCATCATCCGTTTTGCGGTGGCGTGCCGACCGACGTGCGGCTGACAACGCGCTACCGGACCGATGAATTCCTGTCGGCGCTGATGGGCATCCTGCACGAGACCGGCCACGGTCTCTATGAGCAGAACCTGCCCAAGGCCTGGGCGCATTGGCCGTCCGGCAAGGCGCGCGGCATGGCCATGCATGAAAGCCAGAGCCTGTTCGTGGAAAAGCAGATTGGCCGAAACCCGGCCTTCTGGCGCTTTGCCTTGCCGCATGTCGAAAGGCATCTCGGCGAAGCACTTTCGCTTGAGGCGCTGCTGCCGCACATCCATCATGTCGGACGCGGCCTGATCCGCGTTGACGCCGACGAGGTCACCTACCCGCTGCATGTCATGCTGCGCTACGACTTGGAGAAAGATCTCGTTGGCGGGCAACTTGACGTCCGCGATCTCCCGGACGCCTGGGATGCGGCAATGCGCGAAAACCTCGGCCTGTCCACGACCGGCAATCATCGTGACGGCCCGATGCAGGACGTGCACTGGGCAGGCGGCGCATTCGGCTATTTCCCCTCTTACACGCTGGGGGCCATGTTGGCCGCCCAGCAGTTTGCCGCCATCAAGGCTTTGCACCCGGATATCGATGACTTGATTGCTGCCGGCAACTTCTCCGTGGTCAATGACTGGCGGCGCGCCAATGTCTGGTCGAAAGCCTCCATGGTGTCCACGCCGGACATCATGACAAACGCCACCGGCGAGCCGCTCGATGCCCGCCATTTCATCGCCCATCTGCAGGCGCGCTACGGGGCCTGACGCAGCGCACTTTCACGGCTGATTGACAGAAAACGCCGCACCGCTACCGTGACTGCCGGGAGGACGCGTCATGGATTGTGATGTCATCGTCATCGGCGGCGGGCTGGCCGCACTGGTGGCCGCCGCAGAGCTCGGCGACCGCGGCAAGCGCGTCATCCTCCTCGATCAGGAAGGCGAACAGAACCTTGGCGGCCAGGCTTTCTGGTCGCTGGGCGGGCTGTTCATGGTCGACACAAAGGAGCAGCGCCGCCTGCGCATCAAGGATTCCGCAGCGCTCGCCATGCAGGACTGGCTCGGCTCGGCGCAGTTTGACCGGCCCGAGGATCATTGGCCGCGCCAATGGGCTGACGCCTATGTGGACTTTGCCGCCGGACCCATGCGCTCATGGCTGCACAGTCAGGGCATGCGCTGGTTTCCGGTGGTCGGCTGGGCTGAGCGCGGCGGCGGCCTCGCCCATGGCCATGGCAATTCGGTGCCGCGTTTCCACATCACCTGGGGCACCGGGCCGGGCGTGCTTGAACCCTTCATCCGCCGGGTGCGTGAGCACGAAGCGGCCGGGCTTGTGACGCTGAAATTCCGCCATCGGGCTGACCGCCTTATCCTCACCAATGGCTCGGTCACCGGTGTCGCAGGCGTCATTCTGGAGCCGAGCACGGTGGAGCGCGGCGCGCGATCAGGCCGGGCCTCGATCGGCGAGTTCGAATTTTCCGCCTCATCCGTCATCGCCGCTACCGGCGGCATCGGCGGCAATTTCGATCTGGTGCGCAAGGCCTGGCCGGCCAGCCGCCTCGGCCCCGCCCCCAGGACCATGGTGGCTGGGGTGCCGCACCATGTTGACGGCCGCATGATCGGCATTGCCGAGGACGCTGGGGCGGCGGTGATCAACGGCGACCGCATGTGGCATTATTGCGAAGGCGTGCGCAATTTCGCGCCGATCTGGCCCGAGCACGGCATCCGCATCCTGCCGGGTCCGTCATCGCTGTGGCTGGATGCGCTGGGCGAGCGGCTGGAGCCGCCCTGTCTGCCGGGCTTTGACACGATGGCGACGCTCAAGCGCATCCTGTCGACCGGCCACGAGCATTCCTGGTTCATCCTCACGCAAAAGATCATCAAGAAGGAATTTGCCCTGTCCGGCTCGGAACAGAACCCGGACCTGACCTCGAAATCGCTGCTGGCCGTCATCAAGGCAAGGCGCGGCGCAACAGCCACCCCGCAGGTCGAAGCCTTCAAGGAAAAGGGCGAGGATTTCATTGTCCGCAAGGATCTCGATTCCCTCATTGCGGCCATGACTGCGCTGACGCCCGAAGCACCGCTGAATGCTGCCCGCGTCCGCATGCAGGTCGAGGCGCGCGACCGCGAGATCGACAACCCGTTCTCCAAGGATGCGCAGGTCACCGCCATTCGCGGCGCCCGCGCTTATCTCGGCGACCGGCTGATCCGCACCGCCAAGCCGCACCGCCTGCTTGATCCCGAAAACGGCCCGTTGATCGCCGTCCGGCTCAATGTGCTGACCCGCAAGACGCTGGGCGGCTTGCATACCGACCTGTCGGCGAATGCCCTTGATCCATCCGGCAATCCGGTGCCAGGGCTATATGCGGTCGGCGAGGCTGCCGGGTTCGGCGGCGGCGGCTATCACGGCTGGAATGCGTTGGAAGGCACGTTTCTCGGCGGCTGCATTTTCTCTGGCATGCTGGCGGGACGGGCAGCGGGCTGACAGCATTTTGCACTCGCCTGCGTACAATGGTATTCATACAAAATCCGCGTATTAAATTCGGAGTGGATTGATATGAACGCTTCCGGCCCGCGCGAACGCGCCACATTCACCCTGTCGCCCGAAACCCGCCGGCGGCTGGAGACAGCGGTTCCGAAGAACGAGCGCTCGCGCTTCGTGGAAGAGGCGGTCGAGCAGGCCTTGGCAGCCGAAGCGAAAAGAAAGGCCATTGATGCGATCCGCAATTTTCCGCGCGTGATCAATCCAGCGGGCGATTCGGCAGACTTCATCCGGGAAATGCGGGCCGGCCGCGAAGCGTACTTGGTGTCAAGGCAGGAACGGATCGGCAAATGATTGTTGTCGACGCGTCGATTTTCGCGAAACTGATTCTCGATGAACCCGATAGCGGAACTGCCGGAAAGCTGATTGCCGATGCGATGGACGCCGGGGAAACGCTCTTGGCGCCTACGCTGCTTGTTCAGGAAACGCTTCAGATTGGCCTGCGCTGGTCGATCCCCGCCGAGACCACGCTCGATTTCATCGAAACCTTGCGGACCGGCGGATTCCAGATGCGGGAGCCTGCGCGCCCAGAATACGAATTGGCCAGCAAGATTGCGCAATTTGGCGATCCCAAGTCCGGCTATCCGCAATTGGCGGATTCAATCTACCACGCCATGGCAATAATTTGCGGCGGCATTCTTATAACCGCCGACCGCCGCCATGCCGCAAAGGCCGCATCATTCGGCGCGGTCAAATTGTTGGCCGACTGGAAGCCGGACTGAACCAGCCGCCCGCTCAAACCGGATAGCGCTGGCCGGTCACCCGATAGTAGAGCGCCGCCACGACCACCAGGCTGGCTGCACCGGCCAGCACCGCCACGGCCAGCATGCCTGCGTCCTGTCCCGCAGAATAAGCCAGAACCGCTACGGCGCCAGCCGGCGGATGGCTGACCCTCAGCGCCTGCATGACCATGATCGCCAGACCAACGGCAATCGCCGCCATCTCCCAGCCGCCGGGGAAAAGCGCATGCAGCACCAGGACGCTGGCAAGCGACACCACATAGCCGCCGATCACATTGGCAGGTTGGGAAAATGGCGCTTCCGGCGCATTGAACAACAGTACGCAGCTTGCCCCGAATGGCGCGAGCAGCAGCGGCATGCCCGACATGGCGCCAAGCGCCCCGAGAAAGCCGATGGCGAGCATGGCGCCAGCCCCGCCATGCAGCACCGTGCGCCAATGCGCCGGCTTCTGGTGGCGGCGGACATAGCGCTTCATCGGGACCTACTCCGCCGCACTGTCCATGACGCCCGCATTGAATTGCAGCTTGGCCAGCCGCGCATAAAGCCCGCCTTTCTTGACCAGGCTTTGATGCGTGCCCTCTTCAACGATGCGCCCTTCATCCATGACCAGGATGCGGTCGGCCTTGAGGATGGTGGCCAGCCTGTGGGCGATGACCAAAGTGGTGCGCCCGGTCATCAGGTGTTCGAGCGCGGTCTGCACCAGCTTTTCACTTTCGGCGTCGAGCGCCGAGGTCGCCTCGTCAAGCAAAAGGATCGGCGCGTCGCGCAGGATGGCCCGCGCAATGGCGATCCGCTGGCGCTGGCCGCCCGACAGCGTCACCCCGTGCTCGCCCACCTGGGTGTCATAACCCTTGGCCAGCTTTTCGATGAACTCGTCGGCAAGGGCGGCCCTTGCGGCCGCAGTGATCTCGCTTTGGCTGGCGCCCGGCCGGCCATAGGCGATGTTCTCGGCAGCCGTCGCGGCAAAGATGACCGGGTCCTGGGGGACGATTGCCAGTCTTTGGCGGGCATCGAGCGGATCGGCGGCATTCAGGCCGACGCCGTCGATTTCAACCTTGCCCGATTGCGGATCGTAATAGCGCAGGATCAGCGAAAACAGCGTGCTCTTGCCCGCCCCGGACGGGCCGACAATGGCCAGCGTCTCGCCGGGTTTCACGTCGAAGCTCAGCCCTTTCAGCGTCATGTGGCCGGGCCGCGCCGGATAGGCGAAGCTGACATTGTCAAACCGCAGCTTGCCGGGTGACGGTTCGGGCATCCTGACCGGATTGGCCGGTGCGGTGACCTGCGGGACTTCGTCAAGGATTTCCGACAGCCGTTCGGCAGCGCCTGCCGCCTGGCTAAGCTCGCCCCAGACTTCCGACAGGGCGCCCAGCGCACCGGCCGCAAACACCGAATAGAGCAGGAATTGGCCAAGCGTTCCCGGCGTCAGCGATCCGGCCAGCACGTCGCGCGAGCCGATCCACAAGACGGCGACCACCGAGGAAAAAATCGTGAAAATGGCAAAGAACGTCAGGAAAGCGCGGGCGAATGTCGAAGCGCGCGCAGCCTCGAATGCCGCTTCAACGGCTGTGGTGAAGCGGCTTGTCACCGCTTTTTCATTGGTGAAGGCCTGCAGCGTGCGCACGGCGCTGATCTGCTCGCCGGCATAGGCGGACGCCTCGGCCAGCGTATCCTGCGCCAGCCGCGAACGCCGCCGCACCGAACGCCCGAACGCCACCAGCGGCAGCACGATCAACGGAATTGCGCCGATGACCAGCGCCGACAGTTTCGGGCTGGTGACCACCATCATGGCGAGCGCACCCAGCCCCATCAGGAGGTTGCGCAGCGCAACCGACGCCGTCGCGCCCACCACCGATTTGATCTGCGTGGCGTCCGCTGTCAGCCGCGAGACGATTTCGCCAGACAGCGACATGTCGAAAAACGACGGCGACAGCGTGGTGACATGGTCAAACACATCGCGGCGCAGGTCCGCGACAATCCGTTCGCCCAGCGTGATGACGAAATAATAGCGCAGCGCCGAGGCCAGCGCCAAAACGCCTGCTATGGCGATCAGCATGGTGAAATAATTGGCGATGAA
>JBATMU010000307.1:0-2465 GCA_049289995.1 Rhizobiaceae bacterium
GGTTTGCATGACGGCCTGCGCGCTTCCGCCGCCGCCATGGCCCAGGGCGGCCATACGCGGACGCCCGATCCGGCCAAGGCAGCCGGCCATGCGCGCGACTATGCGGTCTTCCTTGAGATGCAGCGCCAGCGCAAGGTTCTCGACGGCCTGATGCAATCCCCGGACAGGGTCTGAAAAAGCCTGTTTTATGGTTGATTTGACCAAGGTTAGGCTTGCGCGGCAAGGCGGGCTGGAGTAACCGTCCCGCATTGCAACATGGCCTTGCCGAAGAGTCCCGCTCGGGATTTGCATGCAGAAAATTGCATGCGGCGCGCGCAGAAAGTTGGGCAAATGAGCGGGCTTCTGGGTTCCTATCTGCCGATTGTCATTTTCATCGGCGTTGCGCTGGCCATTGGCGGCGCATTGGTCGCCGCACCCTTTCTGGTCGCCTACAAGAGCCCCGATCCGGAAAAGCTCTCGGCCTATGAATGCGGGTTCAACGCTTTCGATGACGCACGCATGAAATTCGACGTGCGTTTCTATCTCGTGTCGATCCTGTTCATCATTTTCGACCTGGAAGTTGCCTTCCTGTTTCCATGGGCCGCCTCGTTCTCGGCGGTTGGCTGGCTGGGCTTCTGGTCGATGATGGTGTTTCTGGGCGTGCTGACCGTCGGCTTCATCTACGAATGGAAAAAGGGAGCGCTGGAATGGGATTGACCACCACGCTGATCGCTCCGGCGCCCAAGGGCATTCTTGATCCGGCCACCGGCAAGCCGATTGGCGCCGATGACGCCTTTTTTGGCGAGTTGAACGCCGAACTGTCCGACAAGGGCTTTGTGCTGACCTCTTCGGAAGCGCTCATCACCTGGGCGCGCACCGGCTCGCTGATGTGGATGACGTTCGGCCTTGCCTGCTGTGCGGTCGAAATGATGCACATGTCGATGCCGCGCTATGACGCCGAGCGCTTCGGCATTGCCCCGCGCGCCAGCCCGCGCCAGTCCGACGTGATGATCGTCGCGGGCACCTTGACCAACAAGATGGCTCCGGCCTTGCGCAAGGTCTATGACCAGATGCCCGAGCCGCGCTACGTCATCTCCATGGGCTCCTGCGCCAATGGCGGCGGCTATTACCATTATTCCTATTCGGTGGTGCGCGGCTGCGACCGCATTGTGCCGGTCGATATTTATGTGCCGGGCTGCCCGCCGACCGCCGAAGCGCTGCTCTATGGCTTCCTGCTTCTGCAGAAGAAGATGCGCCGCACCGGCACGATTGAACGGTAAGGGGAGGGATGATGCCTGCTTCCCTCGAAAAAATTGCCGTACACGCTGCGGCCAAGCTTGGCGGCAAGATCGCCAGCCATGAATTCGCCTATGGCGAGCTGACGCTGCACGTCGCGTCAGCCGATCTGCCGGACGTGGCGACGTTCCTGCGTGATGATCCCGAATGCCGGTTTTATTCCTTCATCGACCTGTCGGGTGCGGACTATCCGGCCCGCGAGGACCGCTTCGACATTGCCGTGCATCTGCTTTCGCCTGAAAAGAACCTGCGTATCCGCATCAAGACGACCACGGATGAAGATACGCCGGTGCCGTCGCTGACCGGCGTTTTCCCGGGTGCCGACTGGTATGAGCGCGAGGCGTGGGACCTCTACGGCATCCTGTTCACCGGCCATCCTGACCTGCGGCGGCTGTTGACCGATTACGGCTTTGAAGGCCATCCGCTACGCAAGGATTTTCCGGTCACCGGGTTTGTCGAAGTGCGCTACGACGATGCCGCCAAGCGGGTTGTCTATGAGCCGGTGAAACTGCGCCAGGAAATGCGCCAGTTTGATTTCATCTCGCCCTGGGAAGGCACGGACTACGTGCTGCCGGGGGATGAGAAGGCGGCAAGCAAATGAGTTGGTCGTTGTTCGTTATTCGTGGTTCGTGATGTCGGAAGGCCCGATAAAATCATATCGGGATTTGAGGGTTTGGCAGATGGCGATGGACCTTGCAGTTGATGTTTATGCCGTTTCCAGGAGTTTTCCGAAGTCGGAGACATTTGGCTTGGCAAGTCAGATGCAGCGTTCTGCGGTCTCGGTTGCCGCGAATATTGCTGAGGGGTTTGGACGCGAGAGCAATGGCTCTTTTTCACAGTTCCTGAAAGTGGCGCAAGGCTCCCTCAAAGAGCTGGAAACGCATATCTTGATCGGATCACGCGTCAATCTCATCGACGATACATCAACCGCAAGACTGCTGGCAGCTGCGGACAATATCGGGAAAATGCTGGGTTCGCTGATACGCAAGGTCACAGCATGACATACGATCCACGAACAACGAACAACGGGCTGCAAATCGCGGCGAGCAAACAATGACCGAACATTCCGTCCGCAATTTCAACATCAATTTCGGCCCGCAGCATCCGGCCGCGCACGGCGTGCTGCGCCTTGTGCTGGAGCTTGACGGCGAAGTGGTTGACCGCGCCGATCCGCATGTCGGCCTCCTGCA
>JBATMU010000308.1:0-2077 GCA_049289995.1 Rhizobiaceae bacterium
CTGTATTTCGCGCATAACTCCCATGTTGTTTCGGCCATGGTCAGGCGGCCCGCCTGCTGCTAGCTTTGTCCCATTCCGGTTCCTGGGGAGGAACACCAGACGGTCTTTCCGTCCGGCACCGGAGACAGACAGGGAGAGAGATTGCAATGGCCGCAACAGCCCGCAAAGCCAAGGCCGATGGCGCCAACAGCGCGACCGGCATGCCCAAGACACCCGCACCCGCGAAATTCACCAAGGCCGAAGAATTGCAGGCCTATCGCATGATGCTGCTGATCCGGCGGTTTGAAGAAAAAGCCGGCCAGCTCTATGGCATGGGCTTCATTGGTGGCTTTTGTCACCTTTATATCGGTCAGGAAGCGGTCGTCACCGGCATGCAGATGGCGCAGATCGAAGGCGATCAGGTCATTACCGGCTACCGCGACCATGGCCACATGCTGGCCTGCGGCATGAGCGCCCGCGGCGTGATGGCCGAGCTGACCGGCCGGCGGGGCGGGTTGTCCAAGGGCAAGGGCGGCTCAATGCACATGTTCTCCAAGGAGAAGAATTTCTACGGCGGCCACGGCATTGTCGGCGCGCAGGTTTCGCTTGGAACCGGTCTGGCCTTCGCCAACCGTTACCGCGAAAACAAGAATGTCTCGATGGCCTATTTCGGCGACGGCGCCTCCAATCAGGGCCAGGTCTACGAGAGCTTCAACATGGCTGCCCTGTGGAAGCTGCCGGTCATCTATGTGATCGAAAACAACCGCTACGCCATGGGCACGGCAGTGAGCCGCGCCTCCGCCGAGACCGATTTTTCACATCGCGGCGCGTCGTTCAAAATACCCGGCATTCAGGTTGATGGCATGGATGTCCGCGCCGTCAAGGCTGCCGCAGACCTCGCCACCAAATGGTGCCGGGGCGGCAACGGCCCGATCATCCTTGAAATGCAGACCTACCGCTATCGGGGCCATTCCATGTCCGATCCTGCAAAATACCGCTCGAAGGATGAAGTGCAGAAAATGCGCTCCGAACACGACCCGATCGAACAGGTCAAGCAGCGGCTTTTGGAAAAGGGCCATGCGACCGAGGATGACTTGAAAGCCATCGACAAGGATGTGCGCGAGATCGTCGCCGATAGCGCCGAATTTGCCCAGACCGATCCGGAGCCGGATGTGTCCGAGCTTTGGACCGACATCACGCATTAAGGCGCGTTCGTGTCCGCCGCGCCTGATCTTTACGGATTGGCCCTCGCAGCAGGCGTTATCGCCCTGTTCGGATGGTATTTTTTCGCGGTCGCACGGCGGATATTGACCGGAACGCTGCATCTGTCGCGCTACTTCGATGGCCGCGCGGAACGTCAGCGTGCCGAACTTGAGCGCGAAGCGCGCGATGGTCCTTTACCGTATTGGCTGAAGGCGGCGCGCGTTCTGGTTCTGACTGCGTTGGCCGGCGGCATCGCCGCGCTTTTCTGGATGAAGTTCAACAGCCTTTGAGGCTCAACAAAAAACGACCGGTGAGGAAGACATGTCCATTGAAATCCTGATGCCTGCTCTGTCGCCGACCATGGAGGAGGGCAACCTCTCCAAATGGCTGAAAAATGAAGGCGACAGCGTGAAAGCCGGTGACGTCATCGCCGAGATTGAGACCGACAAGGCCACCATGGAGGTGGAAGCCGTCGATGAAGGGGTGATCGGCAAGATCCTGGTGCCGGCAGGCAGTCAGGGCGTCAAGGTCAACACGCCGATCGCGGTCCTGGTCCAGGAGGGTGAAAGCGTTGCGGAGGCCAAACCGGCCCAGGCAGTAGCCGTACCGGCGCCGCCTATGGAGACGGTTACACCTGAGCCTGCTGCCGCCGCACCGGTTTTTGCTGCAGCCGCCGATCCCGCCATCCCGGCCGGTGTGGAAATGGTCTCCACAACCGTGCGCGAGGCATTGCGTGACGCCATGGCCGAGGAAATGCGCCGCGATGGCGATGTCTTCATCATGGGCGAGGAAGTCGGCGAATATCAGGGCGCCTACAAGATAACCCAAGGCCTGCTCGATGAATTCGGCCCGCGCCGCGTTGTCGATACGCCGATTACCGAACACGGTTTTGCCG
>JBATMU010000309.1:0-13100 GCA_049289995.1 Rhizobiaceae bacterium
AGCTTTTTGAGCGCCGAAACCAGCTCGGGCACCAGCGTCAAATGCCCGGCGGCCAGCGACGAGATGCCGACAATATCGGCTTGGCGTTCAACGGCGAGTTTGGCGACTTCCTCGGGCGTCTGGAACATGGCGCCGACAATCACCTCGAAGCCGAGATCGCCAAACGCCGTGGCGATGACTTTCTGGCCGCGGTCATGGCCGTCCTGGCCGATCTTGGCGACCAGAAGGCGCGGCGCGGCGCCGTGTTTGGCCGTGAAGGTGTCGATGGCAGCCAGCACGCGGCTGATCGACGGCGTTTCGCCCGCCTCCTTGCGGTAAACGCCGGAAATGGTGCGGATTTCGGCGACATGCCGGCCAAAGGCTTTTTCGAGCGCCAGCGAGATTTCGCCGACCGTCGCCTTGGCGCGCGCCGCCTTGATGGCGAAGTCCAAAAGATTGCCCTGTCCGGAACGCGCCGCCTCGGTCAGCGCCGAAAGGGCGGATTCCGCCGCCGCCACATTGCGGGTGCCTTTCAGTTCCTGCAGTTTCGACAATTGCCTTGCGCGGACCTCGGCGTTGTCGACCTTGAGAACGTCAACCTCGATATCGGTGTGCGGCTGATAGGCATTGACGCCGATGACCGCTTGCACGCCGGCATCAATGCGCGCCTGGGTGCGGGCCGCAGCTTCCTCGATGCGCAGCTTGGGCAGGCCCTGTTCGATGGCCGCCGCCATGCCGCCCAGCGCCTCGACCTCTTCGATATGGGTCATGGCGCGAGCTGCGAGATCGTGGGTAAGCCGTTCGACATAGGCCGAGCCGCCCCATGGATCGATAATGCGGGTCGTGCCCGATTCATGGGCGAGCACCAGCTGCGTGTTGCGGGCAATGCGCGCCGAATGATCGGTCGGCAGGGCCAAGGCCTCGTCAAAGGCATTGGTGTGCAGCGATTGCGTATGGCCCTGGGTGGCGGCCATCGCCTCGATCATGGTGCGCATGATGTTGTTGTAGGGATCCTGCGCGGTCAGCGACCAGCCCGACGTCTGGCAATGGGTGCGCAGCGACAGCGAGCGCGGGTCCTTGGGCGCAAAATTCTTCTGGATGAGGCTGGCCCAGATCAGCCGCGCCGCGCGCATCTTGGCCACTTCCATGAAGAAATTCATGCCGATGGCCCAGAAGAACGACAGGCGCGGCGCAAAGGCGTCAATGTCCAGTCCGGCCTTCACCCCGGCGCGGGCATATTCGATACCGTCGGCAAGGGTGTAGGCGAGTTCGAGATCGGCGGTCGCACCCGCTTCCTGCATGTGATAGCCGGAAATCGATATCGTGTTGAATTTCGGCATGTTGGCCGAGGCATAGGCAAATATGTCTGCAATGATCCGCATGGAAGGCTTGGGCGGATAGATATAGGTGTTGCGGACCATGAACTCTTTGAGGATGTCGTTCTGGATTGTGCCCTGCAGATCCTTCTGCGCAACGCCCTGTTCTTCGGCAGCAACCACATAGAGCGCCAGAATGGGCAGGACCGCGCCGTTCATGGTCATCGACACGGTCATTTCGCCAAGCGGAATGCCGTCAAAAAGCTGGCGCATGTCCAAAATGGAATCAATCGCCACGCCTGCCATGCCGACATCGCCAGCCGCGCGCGGATGATCGCTGTCATAGCCGCGATGGGTGGCAAGATCGAAGGCGACCGACAGGCCCTTCTGCCCGCCCGCCAGATTGCGCCGGTAAAAGGCGTTTGAGGCTTCAGCGGTGGAAAACCCCGCATATTGGCGGATGGTCCATGGCTGCTGCACATACATGGTCGGATAGGGGCCGCGGATGAACGGCGCCAGCCCCGGCATGGTGTCCAGACACGGCAGGCCGGACAGCGCCTCCGGGCCGTAGGCGCCCGAAATGGCTATGCCTTCCGGCGTCATGACCGCCGGTTTCGGTTCGGGCTCGGGTCTTGCCTTGGGCGGCGACCAGGCAAGCTTGGTGAAATCGACGATCATGACACCAACTCCGCATCGATCCGGTGCGCAAGGATGCGTTCGCAAAACACCGCGCCATCCGTTGGCGGCTCGCGCCGTACTGCCGCCAGCACGCTGACGGGCCGTTCACTTGCGGCGGCAAAGCGGGTGGTGCCGACAATGACACGCTTGCCGGAGGCGAAATCCGCAAGCCGCTTTTGCCGGCTTTGGGCAAGCCGGGCTTGCAGGGCGCCGCTGGCCAGGCTTTGCAGGATGCCGCCATCGCGCTCGATCATCTGGAACTCGCCCCAGGCGGTTTCGCAAAGTGCCTCGGTCAGCGCCTCAATGCCGCCCGAACCCGCAGCCGGATCGCTGACCCGGCCCATGGCAGCTTCCTCGGTCAGCACAAGCTGGGTGTTGCGCGCCACGCGCCGGGCAAAGGCATCCGGCAGGCCATGCGCCAAAGTATGCGGCAGCACCGACAGCGAATCCGCACCGCCTGCCGCCGCTGCAAAGGCAGCGAGCGTGCTCCGCAAGATATTGGTCTCGGGATCCTTGAACGTCATCATCCGCCAGGACGTTTCGGCATGAATGACGGCGGCCGCCGGTTCAAAGCTGCAGGCTTCCTGCACGCGCGCCCATAGAAGCCTAAGCGCCCGGATCTTGGCCATGGACATGAACAGGTCCTGATCAAGGCTGAGCGCAAAGCCAATATGCGGGGCGGCATAGACCAGCGGCTGCCGGGCTTTTTCGAACATGCGCAAATGGCTGACCGCGCCGGCCAGCATGGCGCCAAGCTCCTGGGCTTCGGTTGCCCCGCCATTGTGATAAACCCGCCCGTCGGCTTCCAGAAGCACGCCCGGCAAGCCAAGCGCAAAGAAATGCGACAGCGATTGCGGCAGCGATTCCTCGATTGCCGCAAGCGACATGCGCAGTCTTCCCGTGGATGAGAAAACCGCGGCTGGATCAATGCCGAACGACAGGCTGATTTGCTTGGGCGGCACCCGCCGGGCTGTCAGGATAGCCGCAAGCCAGTCTGCCGAGTGGCGGCCCTGCGGGTGGCTGTCGATGCGGATGTGGACAGCGCCAAGGTCTACGCCCTCAAGCGCTGCCGCCAGCGCTTCGGGCGTGCCGGGCATGCCATGGCCAAAGGCATTGGCCGCGCCTTCGAACACCAGCGAAATGCCGTTTGCACCGCCTTCGAGATCCTCAAGGATTTGCCTATTGGCGCGCGCCGGATCGCAATCATCGGCGCGCTGCACAAGCGTAAGATCATTGGCGAATCGAACCTGCGGCGAAAACTCCGCGCGCCGGGCATAGAGCGGCTGAATGGTGGTGCCGTCATCGCTCATCGAAACCAGCGCGTCATCGGGGCTGGCGCCTTTCAGCGCCTTGCGGGCCAGTTCTGCCCAGTCCGCCATGCTTGCTGCCGGAAATTCACCTGCGCCGATCGTCATGCTTCCCCCGGACCATTCATGGAGGTGAGTTTAGGCGGCGCAGCGGGCCTGTGCAATGCAACATTGGGCGAGGGCGGCAAAGTCAGCCATTGTGGAGCATGGGTCCAGCAATTATACCGGGCGCGGACAAAAGGCGCGCATTTCGCCGCCTCATGCTTATAAAACGGGGTCGCCATGCTTCAGGACGGAAAAATCTTTCTCGGCGCCAGCCGGAAGCCCGACGATTCAATGCAGGGGCCGGAATATCTCGACCTGAAATTCGGCAACCGCCATGGCCTGGTGACCGGCGCCACCGGCACCGGCAAAACGGTGACGCTGCAAATCCTCGCCGAAGGGTTTTCCAATGCCGGCGTGCCGGTATTTGCAGCCGACATCAAGGGCGACCTTTCGGGCATCGCCGCCATGGGCGATCAGAAGGATTTTCTGGTCAAACGCGCCAACACGATCGGCCTTGACCCGTACGAAAACCAGGAATTCCCGGTGATTTTCTGGGATCTTTTCGGCGAACAGGGCCATCCGATTCGCGCCACCGTTTCCGAAATGGGGCCGCTGCTCTTGTCGCGGCTGATGAACTTGTCCGACGCGCAGGAAGGCGTGCTCAACATCGCCTTCCGGCTGGCCGATGAAGAAGGCCTGCTGCTGCTCGACATGAAGGATCTGCAGGCCTTGCTGTCCAATGTCGCCGACCGCGCCAAGGAATTGCAGGGACGATACGGCAATGTGAGCCGCGAATCCGTGGGCGCCATCCAGCGTTCGCTGCTGGTTCTGGAGCAGCAGGGCGGCACGAATTTCTTCGGCGAACCGGCACTGCGCATTGAAGACATCATGCGCACGACACCCGATGGCCGTGGCGCTATTTCAATACTCGCCGCCGACAAGCTGATGATGAATCCGCGACTTTATGCGACTTTTCTGCTGTGGATGCTTTCGGAGCTGTTCGAAGTGCTGCCGGAAATCGGCGATCCGGCCAAGCCGCGCCTGGTGTTCTTTTTCGACGAGGCGCATCTTTTGTTCGATGAAGCGCCGCGTGCCCTGGTGGAACGTGTCGAACAGGTCGTCCGCCTGATCCGCTCCAAGGGTGTCGGCGTCTATTTCGTCACGCAAAACCCGCTCGATATTCCCGAAACGGTGTTGGCACAGCTCGGAAACCGGCTGCAGCACGCGCTGCGCGTCTATACGCCGCGCGAGACCAAGGCCGTGAAGGCGGCTGCCGACACATTCCGGCCCAATCCGGACTTCGATTGCTATGAGGCGATCACCAAGCTCGGCACCGGCGAGGCCTTGGTCTCAACACTGGGCGAAAAAGGCGTTCCGTCGGTTGTCCAGCGCACACTTATCCGTCCGCCGGCAGGCCGGCTTGGACCGATCACGGCAGAGGAGCGCCGCCGGCTGGTCGCGGTGAGCCCGGTATCGGGGCAGTATGACAAGACCGTTGACCGCGAATCCGCCTACGAGCTTCTGAAAAAGCGTGCATCGGAATCTGCAATTGCCGAACAGAAACAGGCGGAAGCCGAGGCTGCGGAAAAGGCGGCGCGCCAGGCCGAGAAGCAGGGCGGCGGAGTACTTGATTCCGTGCTTGGCACCGGTGGCCGCTCGCGCGGCCGCGAGACCGTGGCGGAAGCGGCCATGAAATCAGTGGCGCGTTCGGTGTCGTCATCACTCGGTCGGGCAATTGTACGCGGGATACTTGGCAGCTTGATGCGGTGATCGGCTCAGCCTGATATGGCGGCAAGTCCGGCAAGGCTCGGCAGGATGGCGTCGGGCGGCAGGTCGCTGTATTCGTCGGGCTGCTGGCTGCGGTTGATCCAGACAGTGCGGAAGCCGAATTTGCGCGCGCCTGCAATGTCCCAGCGGTTTGATGACTGGAAGGATATGGATTGCGGGTAAAGCCGCCATCCCATCGTCACCATGTCATAGACCGCCGGGTCGGTCTTGTAGCGGCGGATGTCATCAACGGAAAACACCCGGTCGAACACATCGGTCAATCCGGCCGAGGCGACCGCTGCATCAAGCATGGCAGGCGAGCCGTTTGACAGGATCGCCAGCCGTGCGCCGTCGGATTTCAACGCTTTCAAAACGGCTGGCACTTCGGGGTAGCAGTCGAGTTTCCAATAGGCGTCGAGCAGGCGCGGCTTCATGGCCGGATCGGCGGACGGCACGCGGGCAAAGGCGGTATCGAGCGCCTGTTTTGTCAACTCCCAGAAATCCGCGTAGGCGCCGGCCAGCGAACGCACCCAGGAATATTCAAGCTGCTTGGCCCGCCAGATATCCGACAGCAATTGGCCGTCAGGCCCGATTTCCTGTGCATGGCGGCGAACGGCGGCGTGCACGTCAAACAACGTGCCATAGGCATCAAACACATAGGCGGAAACGGTCATGGCGCACCTTTCAGGGCTTGTTTGAGGCCAGCCCGGCCAAAAGGTCAAGGATTGGCGCAAATCAGTGCGAAACTGCCGCAGGCGGCATTGACGCATTCAAACAAACGCCGTTCCCTTGGCGCAGCAAATGGAGACTGAAATGACACGTGCTTCCAAGGCGCCAAGCCAGACCTGGACATTTTTCGGAGGTGATTGGTTGGAGGGCAATCCGGCGCTCATCGGCCCGCGCAGTCATGCCATGTGGCTGGGATCAACGGTGTTTGACGGCGGCCGCTGGTTCGAAGGCGTATCGCCGGACCTTGACCGCCATTGTGAGCGCGTCAACGCTTCGGCCCGCGCGCTCGGCCTGGCGCCAACCATGGAACCGGACGCGATCTACGGCCTGGCGCAGGACGGATTGAAGAAATTCGACGGCAAGACCGCCATCTATGTCAGGCCGATGTATTGGGCGGAATCGGGAGGCTATATGGGAGTTCCCGCTGATCCGGATTCCACGCGGTTTTGCCTCAGCCTCTATGAGGCGCCGATGCAGCCGCCGACCGGCTTTTCGCTGTCGGTCTCGCCTTTCCGGCGACCGTCGCTCGAAACCATGCCGACCGACGCCAAGGCCGGCTGCCTCTATCCCAACAATGCCCGCGCCATTCTCGAGGCGCGCTCGCGCGGCTTTGACAATGCGCTGGTGCTCGACATGCTCGGCAATGTCGCCGAAACCGGTGCGTCCAACATATTCATGGTCAAGGACGGGCATGTGATGACGCCCGCGCCGAATGGCACATTCCTGTCGGGCATCACCCGGGCCCGCACCATGGCTTTGCTGGCGGAATACGGCTTCCAGACCCGCGAGGTCAGGCTGACGGTCAAGGATTTCCTGGAGGCCGACGAAATTTTTTCGACCGGCAACCATTCCAAGATCGTGCCGGTGACCCGCATCGAAAACCGCGAACTGCAGCCGGGGCCGGTGGCGAAAAAAGCGCGTGAACTGTATTGGGAATGGGCGCATTCCGGCGTGTAAACGGGCATGGCCGCGCCTATTTCAGGGCCTTGAGGTCCTCGTCCGTCAATTCGCCGCCCAGTTCCACAGCTTTGGACTGCTTGTCAAAAACGCAGATCTGCGTGATGGCAATATCGGCGCCTTTTGCCTTGCCGCTGACCAGCGCCAAACCGAAGCGTTCTGACCCGTAGGGATCAACCAGAACCTTTGGCGCTTCAATGGCAACCTCTGCCGCCTTGAGGCATGCGGCGCTGACTTCCGCCTCGAACGCAGCCCAGGCGTCGTCCGAAGAGGCTTGCGCGGCGGAAGAGCTGGCGAACAGGATGGCTAACATCATTATGCGGCGCATGGAGCAGCCTTTTTAAGCAGCGGAAGGCGCAGCGCCAGCCGCTGCCCCATTGGGTGCCAACCTAGCGGAAATGGCCGGCGGAGCAAGGCGTTTGCCGGGCCCTGACCGGGGCAGTGCGCATTCCGGAGCCGTATGACCACAAATTCCTTTGCGTGCGCCGCCAACAGCCCTATTTAAGGACAACACTGAACCACAAAACATGAGGGAACACGATCATGGCCTTTGAACTCCCCAATCTCCCCTATGATTATGACGCGCTGGCGCCGTTCATGTCGCGCGAAACGCTGGAATTCCATCACGACAAGCATCACAAGGCCTATGTCGACAATGGCAACAAGCTTGCCGCTGAAGCCGGCATGGAAGCGTTGTCGCTGGAAGAGATCGTCAAGGGCTCTTTCGGCAAGCATGCCGGTCTCTTCAACAATGCCGGCCAGCATTACAACCATTTGCATTTCTGGCATTGGATGAAGAAGGGTGGCGGCGGCACCAAACTGCCAGGCAAACTTGCCAAGGCGATCGAGACAGACCTCGGCGGCTATGACAAGTTCAAGGCCGATTTCATTGCCGCCGGCACCACCCAATTCGGTTCTGGCTGGGCGTGGCTGTCGGTCAAGGGCGGCAAGCTCGAAATCTCCAAGACGCCTAACGGCGAAAATCCGCTCGTGCATGGCGCGCTGCCGATCCTGGGCTGCGATGTCTGGGAGCACTCCTATTACATCGACTACCGCAATGCCCGGCCGAAATATCTCGAAGCCTTTGTCGACAGCCTGATCAATTGGGACTATGTCGCCGAGCGTTTTGAAGCGGCAACCGCCTGATATTTCTGGGCGTTTTCCTGTCTCGCCCAATCCCGCCCACATGGGCGGGATTGTGTCTGTTCCAGAAAGTGAACACTCCGTCACACTGGAATTTGCCGGACTTCACGAGATGGTGATCGCAGGGCGCGATCCATTGGCTAAGATGCAACCTGATCCGGATGTGCCGGACGCCTGAAACGGAGCCTGACCATGAAGAGATTGATTTCCGGACTTGTATTTGGCGCCATGACGCTGACCGCCTTTGCCGCAAGCGCTGATCCGATCGCCGACCGCATTGCGCTGATGAAGGAAAACGGCAAGATCACGTTTGGCGGCTTGGGCCCGGTGGTCAAGGGCGAAGCGCCGTTTGACGCCGCTGCCGTCAACGCCATGCTTGCAGCCCTTGGCGCGAGCGTCGCCAAGCTGGATGTGCCCGCCATGTTCCCGGCCGGGTCGGAAATGGGCGCTGAAACCACAGCCTCGCCGAAAATCTGGGAAGACATGGCCGGCTTCACCGCTGCTGCCGACAAGCTCAAGGCGGATGTAGCCGCCGCAATTGCCGCCAATCCGCAGGACCTTGACGCGCTCAAGGCGCAGTTCGGCGCCATCACCAAGAATTGCGGCACCTGCCACGAAACCTACCGCATCAAGAAGAGCTGATGCATGCTGAAAACGCTCGCCAAGGCTGCTTTGGTTCTGGGCGGCCTTGGCGCGCTGGTTTTCTGGATCGTGACTGCGCCGTCAACGCTTGACGGCGCAGCGCTTGCGGCCATTGGCAAGGGTGATGTGGCCAAGGGCGAGACCGTGTTCTGGCAGGCGGGGTGCGCCTCGTGCCATGCCGCGCCCGGCGCCAAGGATGGCGAGCGGCTGAAGCTGGCTGGCGGGCTGGTGCTGAAATCGCCATTCGGCGATTTCCACGCCCCGAACATTTCAATGCATGCGCAGGATGGTATCGGCGGCTGGTCATTTGCCGAATTTGCCAACGCCGTGCAGCGCGGCGTTTCTCCCGAAGGCGAACACTATTATCCGGCTTTTCCCTATGCCTCCTATCAGCGCATGGAATTGGCCGATGTGGCCGATCTTTTTGCCTTCATGAAAACGCTTCCTGAAGTTTCAGGCCGCGCGCCGGATCATGACCTGCCGTTTCCGCTGACGATCCGCCGCACGCTGGGCGGCTGGAAGTTCCTGTTTTTCAAGCCCGGTCAGGCCGTCGACATTGCGGGCGCTTCAGATCAGGTCAAACGCGGCCAATATCTGGCCGAAGGGCCCGGCCATTGCGGCGAATGCCACACGCCGCGCAATATTCTGGGCGGGCCGGACGCGTCACAATGGCTGGCCGGCGCGCCAAACCCGGAAGGCAAGGGCATCATCCCCAATATCACCGGCGGCGAAGGCGGCATAAGCGGCTGGAGCGAAGCGCAAATCGCCAGTTTTCTCGCCGATGGCGTAACGCCGGATTTCGACAGCGCCGGCGGCTCAATGACGGCGGTGATCGCCAACTGGAGCCATGTCGCCAAGGAAGACCGCGCGGCGATTGCAGCTTATCTCAAGGCTGTTCCCGGCCATCCCAACGGCTATCCTGCGGCGAAATAGACGCTCACGCCTTGCCGGCTGCCTTCAGCGCAAAGGCATAGACATGGGCGACCTCTTCGAGCCGCGAAAAACGGCCTGATGCACCGGCGTGGCCGGCTTCCATGTTGATCTTGAACAGCACTGGATTGCCGGATGCCGACAATTCGCGCAGGCGCGCCACCCATTTGGCCGGTTCCCAATAAGTAACGCGCGGATCGGTGAGGCCCGCCACCGCGAGAATCGGCGGGTAGGGCAGGGACGCAACGTTGTCGACCGGCGAATAGGCGGCAATCTGCCGGTAATCGGCTTCCGAGGCGGCCGGATTGCCCCATTCGGGCCATTCCGGCGGGGTCAGCGGCAAAGTCTCGTCGAGCATGGTGGTCAGCACATCGACAAACGGCACTTCGGCGATGATGCCGCCAAAAGCCTCCGGCGCCATGTTGGCCACCGCGCCCATCAGCATGCCTCCGGCCGAGCCACCCTGGGCGATGATCCGGTCGGCCGATGTAAAGCCTTCGGCGGCTAGGTGGCGGGCGCAGGCAATGAAATCAGTGAAGGTATTGGTCTTCTTTTCGCGCTTGCCGTCTTCATACCAGGCATAGCCCTTTTCCTTGCCGCCGCGCACATGGGCGATGGCATGGATGAAGCCGCGGTCGGCCAGCGACAGGACATTGGTGTTGAAGGCGGCAGGCATCGACATGCCATAGGCGCCATAGCCGTAGAGATGGCACGGGGCAGAGCCGTCCAGCGGCGTGCCCTTCGCATAAACCAGCGAGATCGGCACCATTTCGCCATCGGGCGCGGTAGCAAAAATCCGCCGCGTCACATAGTCATCGGGATCATGGCCGGACGGCACTTCCTGGGTCTTCAACAGCGTGCGCTGCCGGGTCGCCATGTCATAGTCGAAAAGCTGCGCCGGGGTTGTCATCGAGGAATAGGTAATGCGGATCACGTCCGTGTCATATTCGTGGCTGCCGCCCAGCCCGATCGAATAGGCCTCTTCGGCAAAAGCGATGACATGTTCCTCGCCGCTCTGCCGGTTTCGCACCACAAGGCGCGGCAGGCCATCCTTGCGCTCAAGGCGGACCATGAAACGGGCAAAAGCCATGACCGACAGGATAAGGCAGCCCGGCTCATGCGGGACGATCTCGCGCCAGTTCGCCTTGCCCGGTGTGGCGGCGGGTGCGGTCATCACCTTGAAATCCTTGGCGCCATCCGCATTGGTCAGAATGTAAAATTCATCGCCGCCTGGTGACAGGTCATATTGCACGCCTTCCTCGCGCTGCTGCACGACAACAGGTTCTGCCAGCGGATCAGAAGCCGGAAGCAGGCGGTATTCCGTTGTTTCGTGATCGTTGACCTGGATGAGGATCCAGTCATTGAGGCGGCTGCCGCCAACATCGACGAACAATCCCGGATTGCTTTCTTCAAAGACCAGATGGTCACTGCCGGGGTCATCGCCGATACGGTGAAAGAACACCTTTGAGGGGCGGTGATTGTCATCAAGCCGCGTGTAGAAAAAGCCATCGCTGCCGGCAGCCCAGACGCCGCCGCCAGCCGTCTCGGTGACCGTGTCGGAGATCTCCTGACCAGTCGCCAGATCGCGCACCCTGATGGTGTGATATTCCGATCCTTTGTCGTCAAAGGCCCACAATAGCCGCGCATGGTCGGGCGAATGGTCAACGCCGCCTAGCCGGAAAAACGCGCGGCCTTCAGCTTCCTTGTCGCCATCAAGCAGCATGGTCTCCGGACCGCCATTGCGCGGCGTGCGGAAAAAGCGCGGGTGCTGACCGCCGGTCCTGTAGGAAGAGCCGTAAGCAAACGGCCCATCCTTGAGCGGCACCGAGGAATCGTCTTCCTTGATGCGGCCTTTCATTTCCGCAAACAGGTCGGCGCGCAGTGCCGCAGTCTCCTCCAGCATGGCCGATTGATAGGCATTCTCGGCGTCGAGATGGGCGCGGATTTCCGGTGCAAGAACGGACGGGTCGCGAAAAACGTCCTGCCAATTGTCAGCCCTCAGCCAGGCGTAGTCATCCGTGCGGCTGATGCCGTGGCGGATATCGGAAACCGGCTGCTTGCGGGCGACAGGCGGCTGGATCGGCTTGAAGTTTTTCATGGGCATGGCTTTCACGCGGGCGGGACTGCTCGCACGTTTCAATTGTGTTGACAGCGGATCAGGACGACTTCTTGAAATCCAGCGCCGTGCCGTTCATGCAATAGCGCAGGCCGGTCGGCTGCGGACCATCCTTGAAGACATGACCGAGATGGGCGTCGCAGCGGGCACAGCGCACCTCCGTCCGCGTCATGAAGAACTTGCGGTCCGTATGTTCGGTGACGGCGTCCGAAGCGGCAGGCTCGAAAAAACTCGGCCAACCGGTGCCGGAATCAAACTTGGTCGCCGCATCGAACAGGACTTCGCCGCAGCAGACACAGGAATAGCTGCCGGCGTGTTTGGTGTCCCAATTGGGACCGGTAAAGGCGCGCTCGGTGCCGTGCTCCCGCGTGACATGATATTGCTCTGGTGTGAGTTGCGCCCGCCATTCCGCTGGGGATTTGACGATCTTGGTTTCCGTCATGGGAATCTCGCTCTTTTATGGAACCTGAATATAGGGCGCGAAACGGACCGGCAACAGACCAAAGCAGGAGGCGCACGCAGTTGTGAATGTGGCGAAAGCCATTGTAGATTGGCGCACAGACCGGCCCATACGCGGCCAAGGGGAGAACGGCATGCGGCGAGTTTCAGCATTGGCGGCTTTGGCAAGCCTGGTCCCGTTTTCGGCATTGGCTTCTGAAGCAGCGCCAAGTCTCGACCTGACCGGAAGCTGGCACGGCATGCTGGCGCTGGTGATCTTCATCACCGCCTATGTTCTCGTGATCCTTGAAGAAACCACCCACATGCGCAAGTCCAAGCCCGTTCTGGTGGCTGGCGGGCTGATCTGGCTGCTGGTTGGCATTGCCTATGCGGCGGCGGGCAAATCCGATGACGCGCATGCGCTGGCCGTTGGCATGATTGCCGAATACGGCGAGCTTTTCCTCTTCCTGTTTGTGGCGATCACCTATGTCAACACGCTGGAAGAGCGCCGGGTTTTTGACGTCTTGCGGGCAAAACTGGTCAATCTCGGCCTAAGCTACCGCAAGCTGTTCTGGCTGACCGGTATTTTGGCTTTCCTGCTATCCGGCATTCTCGACAATCTGACAACCGCGCTCATCATGGGCGCTGTTGTCATGGCAATAGGTTCCGGATCACCGAAGTTCATAGCGCTGGCCTGCATCAACGTTGTGGTGGCGGCGAATGCCGGCGGCGCCTTCACGCCGTTTGGCGACATCACCACGCTGATGGTCTGGCAAAAGGGCAAGGTGGAATTTTTCGAGTTTTTTGTGTTGTTTGTGCCGTCATTGATAAACTGGTTGGTTCCGGCCGCCATCATGCATTTCGCTATTCCCGGCGACAAACCTGCCGCACATTCTGAAACAGTTCGCATGAAACCGGGCGGGGCCGGCGTCATCGCGCTGTTTGCGGCAACCATCATCACCGCCGTCAGCTTCAAGAATTTCCTGCACCTGCCGCCCGCACTCGGCATGATGCTGGGCCTCGGCTATTTGCAGCTCTGGTCGTTCTTTCTCA
>JBATMU010000310.1:0-2020 GCA_049289995.1 Rhizobiaceae bacterium
GATCCAGTAGGCGTACATCTTGGCGACCGCATAGGGGCTGCGCGGATGAAACGGGGTGGTCTCACGCTGCGGTGTTTCCTGCACCAGACCGTACAATTCCGAGGTTGAAGCCTGATAGAATCGGGTCTTCTTCTCAAGACCGAGAAAGCGGATGGCTTCAAGCAGCCGCAGCGTGCCGATGGCATCGACATCGGCGGTATATTCCGGCGCCTCGAAACTCACGGCCACATGTGACTGCGCACCCAGATTGTAGACCTCGTCTGGCTGAATCTCGGAAAGAATGCGCGTCAGGTTCGACGAATCCGTCAGGTCGCCATAGTGGAGCTTGAGCATCGGGTTCGGCTTGTGGGGATCCTCGTAAATATGGTCGATGCGCTGGGTATTGAACAGCGAGGCGCGCCGTTTGATGCCGTGCACTTCATAGCCCTTGTCGAGCAGAAACTCGGCCAGGTATGATCCGTCCTGGCCGGTAATTCCGGTGATCAGCGCTTTTTTCACAGCATCACTCCTTGCAGGTTCGAATCCGCCGCTATCTTTGCGCTTCGATTACCTGATTGATCTTGCGGATGATATTGCGAAATAGCGCAATATCGACAGGGCCTGCACCAAGGCGCAGTTGGCGCGCCCGCAGCATTTCCATGGAATTCCTGAAAACGGCGCCGAGGCCCCGCGTGCTTTCGCCGCCCGTCATCATGTCAACAAGCGTTTCTTCCAGTACAGCATGTGCAAAACCCGAAACCTCCAATGCACGCATCAGCCAGTCATAGTCACCGGCGCTGCGATTGGAAATGTCGAACCCACCGACCGCGTCGCGGACTTCGCGCCGGGCATAGGTGGTGGGATGCGGCAGCGACCAGCCGCGGCGGAAGGCGCCGGGCACATAACGCTCGGCTCTCCATATCCTGACCGGCGGCGAACCGTCATGGTTGCGCACAAAGCGCAGCGAGCCGGTGACTATCGGGGCATTTTGCAGGCCTTCGGCAACCAGGGACAGCACATCGGCGGCGTGGTAGCGGTCATCGGAGTTGAGAAAACCGAAGGCCTCGCCGGTCATCCGCGCCAGGCCCTTGTTCATGCCGTCATAAATGCCCTTGTCCGGCTCGCTAACCACGGAAATCAGCGGGCTGCGGTAGCTGGCGGCAATTTCGGCCGTGCGGTCGCGCGAGGCGCCGTCGATGACCAGAAGTTCGCGGTCGGGATAGTCCTGGGCAAGGAAGGATTCGATCGATCCGCCGATCGTCGCTTCCGAATTGAAGCTGGCCATGATGACGGAGATTTTCATGATATTGCCCGCTTCAATGCGGCGAGCAGGGCTGCGGCATGGGCCTGGCGGCGCAAGTCCTGCGCAACCACAAGGCTGTGCAGGTCTGGCTTTGGCCGGTGCGGACCGCGCGCTGCAGTCAAGAGAATATCGGCAAGCGCCGCCGCGGAGGCCGGATCGAAAAAGGCGGCGTCAGGCGCCTGTTCGCGGTGCAGCGGAATGTCGGACAGCAGCATAGGCGTGCCGAGCGCCTTGGCTTCCTCCACCGTGGTCGACCAGCCTTCAAACAGCGAGGGATTGATCAGATGGTCTGCGGCGGCGTTGAGCGCAAACACATCGGCATAGGGGATCAGGCCCAGATGGCGGAAATGGGATTCCAGTCCGTTCGTTTTCACCTTTTCCATCAAACGCTTGAACAGATCAGGGTCGCGCGGGTCTTCGGTGCGGCCGGTCAGGATGACCGGCGGAATTTCAGCCAGCGCGCCCCGGCGGGACAATTCAATCAGCGCTTCCACGACCACCGAATGGTTCTTGTGGCTCCAGAACTGGTTGGGCAGGTAGAAAAACCGGCCATCGATCCCATGCGCCTGCCGCGCGGCTTCGGCGCGGCCATGGACCTCGGCTGGATCCAGATCGATCGCAAATCGCACGACTTCGGTGCGCCCGCGCGATGCAGGATAAAACGTCTCGCAATCGGCCCGGCCATCCTCGCTCGACAGCATGATGACCCGCTTGCCTGATGTCTGGATGCGGAAGCCG
>JBATMU010000311.1:0-4882 GCA_049289995.1 Rhizobiaceae bacterium
TGTGTTCGATGGCGACAGTCATTCCCGTCACGTCAGCAAGCAATTTTTCGAGCGCCAAGGTGTCCGGATCCTTGTCGCGGCTGGTTCTTGGTTTCAGCGCCGCGCGCGACCCATTGTCCTGACCGAGGGATTCCGCCTGCCGAACCGACAGGCCTTCGGCGACAATTCGCCTTGCCAATGCGGCGGGATCCTGCGCGGTGACGAGCGCACGCGCATGACCGGCCGACAGGCTGCCTTCCGATAACATGGCAAGCACATTGTCCGGCAGGCGAAGCAGCCGGAGCGTGTTGGCAACATGGCTGCGACTCTTGCCGATCACGTTGCCTAGATCGGCCTGGGTATAGGCGTGGCCATCGATCAGCGCCTGGTAGCCGCGCGCTTCTTCAACCGGATTGAGATCGGCACGCTGCACGTTTTCAACAATGGCGATTTCAAGCGCGGTGCGGTCGTCCATCTCACGCACCAGCACCGGCAATTCTGTCAACCCGGCGCGCTGCGACGCCCGCCAGCGCCGCTCGCCCGCCACGATCTCATAATGTCCCGGCCTGCCAGTGGCGCTTCGCACGACAACCGGCTGCACGACGCCGTGCGTCCGGATCGATTGCGCCAATTCGTCAAGCTCGGCTTCGGCAAACAGGCGCCGCGGATTGCGCGGGTTGGGCGAAACCAATTCGATCGGCACGCGGCCATCAGCCAGAGCCGGCCGGCTGGCTTGCGCCGGCTTGTCGATTTCCCCGATCAGGGCGGCCAAACCGCGGCCCAGCCGCTTTTTCGAGGGATCGTCTTGCATGGCATGGTCCTTTGTTATCTGGCCGCAAGGCCGCATGGTTGTTTCGATACCGAATCGGTCAGGCAGCCCGCAAGCGCCTCTCCCGGCGGATAACCTCGGTGGCAAGTTGCAGATAGGCCTGACTGCCTGAACATTTCAGGTCATACAAAAGGGCCGGCTTGCCATGCGAAGGCGCTTCGGAAATCCGAACATTGCGCGGAATGACGGTTTCATAAACGGCTGCACCCATATGAGTGCGCACATCCTCAACCACCTGATTGGCCAGATTGTTGCGCCCATCATACATGGTCAGCACGATGCCCTGTATCGCCAGGGCGGGATTGAGGGCCTGCCGGACCTGTTCAATTGTCTCGAGCAATTGGCTGAGGCCTTCCAAGGCGAAAAACTCGCATTGCAGCGGCACAAGAACCGAATCGGCCGCCGCCATCGCATTCATGGTCAAAAGATTGAGCGAGGGCGGACAGTCGATCAAGACATAGGTGAATTGCGCGGTATCAGCCTGCGGGCCGCGCAAGGCCTTGCGCAATTTGAGCGCCCTGTCTGCCAGGCCGGCAATTTCCATTTCAAGCCCAAGCAGATCAAGCGTTGAAGGAATGATCGAAAGATTGGGAACTGCAGTCGGCATTGCCGCTTCGCGAACGCTGGCAGCGCCGGTCAGCACATCATAGGACGACAATGTCCGTTGCGCCCTGGCAATGCCAAGTCCCGTGCTGGCATTGCCTTGTGGATCAAGATCAATGATCAACACGCGTTCGCCAATGGCGGCAAGCGCTGTCGCCAGGTTGATGGCGGTCGTTGTCTTGCCAACACCGCCCTTCTGGTTCGCCAGTGTGATGATGCGCTCTGCCTGGATCATGCCGTCAGCCCTGTTCGATTCATCAATTATCGGCGTTCGAGACCGCTGATTGCCAGGATCACGCCGTCGCGGCTTGTCCTGCTCGGATGTGTTAGCAGATCAAACTGCCAGCGGCTTCGGCTTTCTTCGATTTCCGCCGCAAATTCCCTGCCCTTGTGGAAAAGGCCCATCGCCCCTTGTGTCAGCCAGGGCGCGGCCAATTCGAGGAGCAGCGGCAAGGGCGCCAATGCACGGGCCGTCACCACGTCAGCGGACGGAATCAGCAGGCTTGACTCTTCAATCCGAACGGCATGGACTTTGGCGGGCGCAGTTGCAGCGCCAAGCGCCGACGCCAGAAAGGCTGCCTTTTTCCGGTTGCTTTCGACCAGATCTGCGTGGCTGCCCGGCCGTTCCGCGAGCAGGATTGCAATGACCGCGCCGGGGAATCCGCCGCCGGAGCCGATATCCACCCAGTGTTTCGCATGCGCCGCCAGCGGAAAAAGCTGGGCACTGTCGATAATATGCCGCTCCCAAAGCTGCGGCAGTGAAGCGGCTGAGGCAAGATTGATGCGGGCATTCCAACGCAGAAATGCTGCTCCAAATCCGTCAAGCCGGTCAAATGTTTCACGTGAAACCGGGCCGGCGGCCGCTACAAGATCGGCAAATCTCTCCGCGCTCATGCTGCACCGCGCCGCTGGCGGTTCTGGGCGTGGGCCAAAATCAGGGCCAGCGCCGCCGGGGTCATGCCTTCAAGCTTGCCGGCCTCCGCCAGTGTCGCCGGCGGCCGCTTTGTCATTTTTTGCCGCAGCTCGTTGGACAGGCCAGCCATACCGGAATAATCAAGATCCAATGGCAAAGACCGCTCCTCTTCCCGCCGAAGATCAGCAATGTCGGCAGATTGCCGGTGCAGGTAAACCGAATAGCGGGCTTCTGTCTGCAGAGCCTCCCTGATTTTGCCAGGAAGTTCCGCCAATTCCGGCCAAATGGTATCCAATTGACCGAATTCCACATCAGGCCGGGAAAGGATGTCATAGGCACTTCGCCGCTGGCCATCGGAATTGACTTGCAAGCCGGCCCGTCCTGCTTCCGCCGATGATATATTCAGGGCGTTTAGCAGGTTCCTTCCCTGCTGCAACTGCGCCAGATAGGCATCAACTTTGCTCATCCTGGCCGTTTTGACCAAACCGAGTTTTCCGCCAAGCGGCGTCAACCGTTCGTCGGCATTGTCTGCCCGCAATGACAGCCGGTACTCGGCGCGTGAGGTGAACATTCGGTAGGGCTCGGTAATGCCCCGCGTTGTAAGATCGTCCACCAAGACGCCAAGATAGGATTCACCCCGGCTGAAAACCAGGCCGTCACTGCCGCCTGCCCGCCGCGCAGCATTCAACCCGGCCAAAAGGCCTTGCGCCGCGGCTTCTTCATATCCGGTTGTTCCATTGATCTGCCCTGCCAAAAACAACCCTTTCAGGGCCCTGGTTTCCAGGGTACCATTAAGTTCACGGGGATCAACATGGTCATACTCGATGGCATAGCCCGGTTGAAGAACAACAGCATTTTCCAAACCCGGAATGGTTTTCAGCAAGGCGTGCTGGGCATCTTCCGGCAAAGACGTCGATATTCCGTTCGGATAAACAGTGTCGTCATCAAGCCCTTCCGGTTCAAGGAAAATCTGGTGTCCATCGCGGTCACCAAACCGCACCACCTTGTCCTCGATCGACGGGCAATACCGCGGGCCTATGCCTTCGATATTGCCAGAATACATGGCCGACCGCGAAAGATTGGCTCTGATAACCGCATGGCTCTCTGGCGTTGTCCGCGTTATGCCGCAGGAAATCTGCCGATTGGTGATTGCCGCAGTCATGAAGGAAAATGGTGAGGGGTCTGCATCCGCCTCCTGCTTTTCAAGCATGCTCCAATTGATCGAACGGCCATCAAGGCGAGGCGGCGTGCCGGTCTTCAGCCGCCCCAGCCGAAAGCCGAAACCGCTCACGGATTCGGCAAGCGCAATGGAGGCTTTGTCGTTCATGCGCCCGGCAGGAAAACGCCGGTCCCCGATATGGATCAGGCCACGCAAAAAGGTGCCGGTCGTCAACACAAGTGAACGGCAGCGCAGCGTGCTTCCGTCAGAAAGCATTACCCCTGTCACGCCGTCTCCGGCAGACAGTATGGAGCTCGCTTCACCCTCGATCAACTTGAGGCCCTGTGTGTCCAGCAGAGCCGCTTGAACTGCCTCCCTGTAAAGTTTCCGGTCGGCCTGTGTTCGCGGGCCGCGCACAGCAGCGCCCTTTTTTCTGTTCAACAACCGGAACTGTATGCCTGCAGCGTCCGCCGCACGGCCCATTACGCCATCGAGGGCGTCAATTTCCCGGACAAGGTGACCCTTGCCCAACCCGCCAATTGCCGGATTGCATGACATGACGCCGATAGATTCAAGACGCATCGAAACAAGCGTGGTTCGTGCTCCAACCCGCGCCGCAGCTGCGGCCGCTTCCGCGCCCGCATGGCCGCCTCCAATTACGATAACGTCAAAGTCCATTGCCAATTCAGGTCTCCTCTCGCCGAGCGCCTTCCGCCCGCGAACGCGGTTTGTCAAGCTGAACCCGTTTCACGTGAAACAAATGCGAGGCTGGACATGTGTTTCACGTGAATCATTTGCCAATGCAAAACCGCGAAAAAATCACGTCCAACATATCCTCAACACCAATGGACCCTGTAATCATGCCCAAAGCGTCCCCTGCTCGCCGCAGGTGTTCAGCTTTCAATTCCAAACCGCCAACCATGCCACACGCTTTTTCAAGCTGATCAGTGCAAATCGAAAGGAAATCTACATGCCTGATGCGCGATGGCGCAACTTCGCCACTCCTCAATCCGGCAGCAAACGCGCGTTGTTCAATCGCATCCAAAAGCCGCGCCACGCTGCCCTCGTCATCGATCGATATGGACACATCAAGTCCTGCAACCGTCCCCGCCGCTACATCTTTTTTCGACCCAACGCGCAGCACGGGAGCGCTGCACTGCAAACCGACATCGGCGGGACTCGAAAGATCAACAAGCTCGACAACCAGATCGGCCTCGAAAATTCGTTGTCTGGCGCGTTCGATGCCGATTTTTTCCACTTTGCCTGGCTCGTCACGGATGCCGGCTGTATCGGTGAGCACAACTTTCATCCCGCCCAGATCAAGTGACACATCAACCAGATCGCGCGTCGTTCCCGGCTCATCTGATACAATAGCTGCATCGCGCTTCGCCAGGGCATT
>JBATMU010000312.1:0-4209 GCA_049289995.1 Rhizobiaceae bacterium
GATATCGAGGAAGTGCGCGAGGTTTATCACAAGCGCCGCGACGTCATGGTTGATTCATTTGGCCGCGCCGGTTGGGACATCCCGCCGCCTGCCGCCACCATGTTTGCTTGGGCGCCGATTCCCGAGCCGTTCAAGGCGCTGGGATCGCTGGAATTCTCCAAACTGCTGGTCGAAAAGGCCGATGTGGCCGTTGCCCCCGGCATCGGCTTTGGCGAACATGGCGATGATTTCGTGCGTCTGGCGCTGGTCGAAAACGAACACCGCATCCGCCAGGCCGCCCGCAACATCAAGCGTTTCCTGGCTACTGCCGAGACAACGCTGCACAATGTGGTGCCCTTCAACGCCCGGCGCTGAAAACCGCATCCGGCACGAGACATTCATACAAGGAGCGCCGGGACATGACCGAAGCGTTGCGCATAGGGTTGGCGGGACTGGGCACGGTTGGCGCTTCTGTTGCCCGGCTGATCGCCCAGAAATCGGAGCAATTGGCCCGCCAGTGCGGACGGCCGCTGAAAGTGACGGCTGTGACGGCCCGCGACCGCAGCCGCGACCGCGGCGTCGATCTGAGCGGCGTGACCTGGCATGGCGATCCGGTCTCGCTCGCCCGCTCGACGGATATCGACGTGTTTGTCGAATTGGTCGGCGGGTCCGATGGCGCAGCCCTTGATGCGGTGAAAGCCGCGCTGGAAGCTGGCCATCATGTGGTCACCGCCAACAAGGCGCTCTTGGCCAAACATGGCGTGATGCTGGCGGCCATCGCCGAGGAAAAAGGCGTTCTCCTCAATTACGAAGCTGCCGTTGCTGGCGGCATTCCCATTATCAAGACGCTCAGGGAATCGCTGGCCGGCAATACGGTCAGCCGGGTATTCGGCATTCTCAATGGCACCTGCAATTACATCCTGACCCGCATGGAGCAGGAAGGCCTGACCTTTGACGCCTGCCTGGCCGACGCCCAGCGGCTCGGCTATGCCGAAGCTGACCCGACCTTTGACATTGAAGGCCATGACACGGCGCACAAACTGTCGATCCTGACCAGCCTGGCGTTCGGCACGGTCATTGCGGCGGATGAGATCTATCTCGAAGGCATTTCCAACATCACCCAGGCCGATATCCGCGCCGCAGCTGCGCTTGGTTACCGCATCAAGCTTCTGGGTGTTGCCCAGAAAACCGATACCGGCATCGAGCAGCGCGTGCACCCCACCATGGTGCCCACCGCTTCGGTGATCGCCCAGGTGCATGGGGTGATCAATGCAGTGGCCATCGAAACCGACATGCTCGGCGAATTGCTGCTGTCGGGCCCCGGCGCTGGCGGCAATGCCACCGCGTCTGCCGTCATCGGCGACATTGCCGACATTGCCAAGAGCCGCCCCGGCTTCCAGCACGGCCCGGTTTTCGGTCTGCCGGCCAGGCAATTGCACCCTTACCGCAAGGCGGAAATCCGTTCCCATGCCGGCGGCTATTTCATCCGCCTGACCGTGCATGACCGCATCGGCGTGTTTGCCGCCATCGCCAAGCACATGGCCGACAATGCCATTTCTCTTGAATCCATCGTCCAGCAGGCGGCTGATGACGGCGCAACCGCCAAGACCGTCATCCTCATCACCCATGAGACGACAGAATCGGCTGTTCACAAGGCAGTTGAAGGCATCACCGGCGACGGCCTTCTGATCGACAAGGCGCAGGTCATCCGCATCGAGCGGGCGGGCTGAGGCGGGGGCCGGGGAGCGTCATGGCGCAAGACCGGCGTAATTTCCTCGACGTTTCCTCCTCGGCCACCGGCCAGCGCTGGCTGCCGCGCATGGACCAGCGCCAGGAAAACCAGGCGCTGATGATGGCCCAGGCGCATGGCGTCTCCGATGTCATTGCCCGCATTCTGGCCGGGCGCGGCGTGATGGCCGAGGACTGCGAGCGCTTTCTCAACCCATCGATCCGCGATCTTTTGCCCGATCCCTTGAGCCTCACCGACATGGGTAACGTTGCCGGGCGGCTGGAAAAGGCAGTCCGCAATCGCGAATCCGTGGCGATATTTGGCGACTATGACGTCGATGGCGCCTGTTCATCGGCCATGCTCAAGCGGTTCTTTGGCAATTTCGGGTTGGACGCCGAAATCTACATCCCCGACCGGATTTTTGAGGGCTATGGCCCCAATCCCGACGCAATGCGCCTGTTGGCGTCGCGCGCCAGCCTCATTGTCACCGTCGATTGCGGCACCAACAGCGCTCAAGCCATTGCAGCTGCGCGCGAGGCTGGCGCCGATGTCGTGGTCATCGACCACCACCAGGTCGGCGGGCCGCTGCCCGAGGGCGTGGCCGTGGTCAACCCGAACCGCGAGGACGACCTGTCCGGGCAGGGCCATTTGTGCGCGGCGGGCGTCGCCTTTCTGGTGCTGGTGGAAACCGCCCGCCACTTGAAAGATCTGGGCGGGCCTGACCTCCTGTCATTTCTTGATCTGGTAGGCTTGGCAACGGTTTGCGATGTGGTGCCGCTGACCGGCGTCAACCGCGCCTTTGTGGTCAAGGGCCTGCTTGCCGCCCGCCAACAGGCCAATGCCGGGCTGGCCGCGCTCTCCAAGGCTGCCCGGGTTGGTGAACCGCTCAACACCTTTCATTTCGGCTTCGCCATCGGGCCGCGCATCAATGCCGGCGGCCGCATTGGCGACGCAGCGCTTGGCGCGCGGCTCCTGTCCACCGACGACGCCAATGAAGCGGCGGCGATTGCCGAAACGCTCGACAGGCTCAATGGCGAACGCCAGGCCATGGAGCAGGTCATGCTGGCTCAGGCCTTGGCCGAGGCCGACGCTGAGCTCATGCGCGGGCCGGGCCCGGCCATCATGGTCACGGCCAGCGATGCCTGGCATCCCGGAATTGTCGGGCTGATCGCTTCGCGCCTCAAAGATCACGCCAAGCGTCCGGCCTTCGCCATTCATTTCAACGCCAATGGCACGGGTTCGGGTTCAGGCCGCTCGATTGCCGGGTTTGATCTCGGCAGGCTGGTGCGCGAAGCGGTGGAGCGCGGCTTGCTGGTCAAGGGCGGCGGCCACGCCATGGCGGCGGGCATCACCATCGAACGGTCAAAACTTGGCGCGCTCAGGGCGTTTTTCGAGGAAGCCGCTTCAAGCCAGGTCGGCCGCCTGATGGAAGACCAGACGCTGCTGGTCGATGCGGCCATCGCCGCCGACGGCGCAAATCTGGCGCTGATTGCCGAAATGGAGCGGGCAGGGCCTTACGGGCAGGGCCATCCACAGCCGGTTCTGGTGCTGCCGCGCCACCGCATTGCCGATGTCCGGCCGATGGGCAATGGCGGGCATTTGCGTGTCGCCCTGCAATCGGCAACCGGCACCAGGCTCAATTCCGTGGCCTGGCGGGCGGCAGAAACGCCGCTCGGCAAATTCCTGGCGGAAAACAACCGCGGCATTGTGCATGTCGCGGGCACACTATCCGTCAATCACTGGAACGGCTCATCCACGCCGCAATTGCGCATATTGGATGCGGCGAAAGCAGACTAGACCAGCACTTCCTGCAGCCGTGACAATTCGGCAATTTTCGTCATGGTCGATTCATAGCCGATGCTGATCGCTTCATCGGCACGGTGGAATTCCGACAGGCCGATATGCGACAGCTTTGGTAGAAGCGACATGTCCGGCGGGTCGCCCGCCATGCGGGCCCGCGCAATGCGGTCCTGGATGATATTGAACGCCTCGATCATCACCCCGGTGATGCCGAGCCGCATTTCCTTTTCATTGGCCCCGGAAGGATAGCCATGCGCGCCGTCATCGGTGGACGTGTGCTTGACCACGGCGGCGCGGCCAAAACTGTCATAGTGCAGGTTGACTGCCACGACGAGCGCCTGTTCATGCGCCCGGCAGACCGAGACCGGCACCGGATTGACCATGGCCCCGTCGATCAGCGTGCGCTTGTTGCAGGTGACCGGGGCGAAAACGCCGGGCAGCGCATAGGACGCGCGCATGGCCGGCACGATCTGCCCGCTTGAGAGCCAGATTTCATGGCCGGTGCGCAACTCGGTCGCCACGCACACAAAGGGTTTGGGCAAGTCTTCAAAGCGTACGCCGTCCACATGCTGGCGCATCTGCTGGTCGAGCTTGCGTCCGCCGATCAGGCCATCGCCGCCCAGCGTCAGATCAAACAGGCTGAACATACGACGCCGCGTGATCGAGCGGGCAAAGGCTTCCAGCTCGTCAAGCTTGCCGGC
>JBATMU010000313.1:0-2368 GCA_049289995.1 Rhizobiaceae bacterium
GTGCTTCTGACCGCCAAGGCCGAGGCGCAGGCCGATCTGAACCCGGCCGAGGCGCGGGCTGCGGCTATTGAAGCCAACAGGCTGGCCCCGGAATTGGTGCCGGCTGCTGTTCTGGCCGCCAAGGCGCATTTTGCAACCGGCGACCTCAAGCGTGGCGCGAAAATCCTCGAAGCCTCGTGGAAAACCGCGCCGCATCCGGAAATCGCCGACGCCTATGTGATGGCGCGTCCGGGCGATTCCACGCAGGACCGGCTGGGCCGCGCCGAGCGGCTGGAAGTGCTGAAACCGTCAAATCCGGAATCAAGCCTGGCGGTGGCGCGGGCGGCGCTCGCAGCGGGTGAATTCAAGAAGGCGCGGGCGGCTGCGGAAGCGGCCTTGCGCATGTCGCCGCGCGAAGGCGCCTGGCTGTTGATGGCCGACATAGAGGAAGCGGAAACCGGTGATCAGGGCCGGGTGCGCCAGCATCTGGGCCGCGCGCTGCGCGCGCCGTCTGATCCGGCCTGGACTGCGGACGGCGTTGCCAGCGAACGCTGGGCGGCATTCTCGCCCGTGACCGGACGGCTGGACGCCTTTGAATGGCGGCTGCCGGTTGAAAAGATCGCCGGACCGGTGATCGAGGTCGAAGCGCCGTTTGCCGCGAACAAGCCTGCCGAACCGGAGGTGATTGACGTGCCGGAGGCGCCTGCAGCGGAGAAGCCCGCCTTGGCGGCGCCTGCCGCAGCCAGGGCCTCCGAAACCGTGCAGCCGGAAGAACAGGCCATCCTGCTGCCCGATGATCCGGGCATCGACGACGCGGCGGCGGAACCGCGGCGCGGCTTCCGGCTGTTCTGACCATGATCGGGCGGTTCCTGAAAATCCTGCGTGATCTGCCGGGCCCGGAAAACGGCAAGCCCGAGCCCGATGGCCCGCAGGTGGCAGCTGCGGCGCTTCTCGTGCACGTGATGAACGCCGATGGCGTGCGCCATGATGCCGAACTGGCCGAACTGAAAGCGGCGCTTGGCGAGCAATGGGGCCTGGAAGGCGGCGAACTCGACCGGGTGGCGGCAGCGGGCGAGGACGCCGACCGCGAGGCGGTTGATCTTTATGCTTTCACCCGCGTGCTGATGCGGGCGCTCGACGAAGAGGCGCGCGCCGGCTTCGTCGGGCAACTCTGGGAAGTTGCCTATGCCGATGGCGAGCGCCACGAAATGGAAGAGTCCGTGGTGTGGCGCATTGCCGAGCTGCTTGGCGTGGATGCGCGGCAGCGCATCCTGATTCGCCAGCGCGTCGAAGCGGCCCGCCGCGGCTGAGGCGCTCCAGTCCCTAAAAATCGCCCTTGGCGCCGCGGTCAAGCAGGGCAAGGATGATTTCGCGGACATGTTCGGCTTCCTTCAGCAAATCGTCCGGCAAGGTGCGGCCGCCATGGATCATCATGTCCATGTTGAGCGAATAGAGCCAGAGATCACCCTTGGCGTCTTCCAGAAGGCTGATGCGGCAGGGCAGATAGGCCGAATAGGCATCGGAATAGTCGATCATCGCGGCTGCGGTCAGCGGATTGCAATAGAGGTAGATTTTCAGCTTGCGCCAGGGCGTGCCCTTCATGGCGGCCACCTGATCGCCGAGCGGCAGCGCGCCGACATCCTTGATGTTCATGTCATTGGCGACCGACTTGATGCTTTCGTCAACCTCTTCAAAGGTCAGGCCATCGGCGACCTTGCGCTTCCAGACCGTGGCTTCGGCAGCATTGCCGGTGGCGGCAAGATCCTTGGCCATGGTCCAGTAAACTTCCGCAGCCTTGGAATCGAAGCCGGCAAAATCGGTTTTCAGCCGCCACCCGGCCCAAAGGCTTGCGGCGACGGTCACCAGCCCGATCAGGGCCAACAGGTTTCTCAAGAAGCGCATGCTCACCCCTCCGGCATTTCCCCTTTGCGGGGCGTTTTCATCATGATTCCGGGTTGAGCGGCCCGCGTCAATCGCCCGGCCCTGCGGCAAATCAGGCGCGGCCGTCGAGATGGCGGGCTTTTCTCAGCGCAGGAAAGGCAAAGGCCCAGACAATGGCCACGGCGATTGACGCGACGCCGCCAAACACCACGGCGGGAACCGCGCCGATGAAACCGGCCATGGTTCCGGCGCGGAATTCGCCCAACTCGTTGGAGGCGCCGACAAACACCATGTTGACGGCATTGACGCGGCCGCGCAGCCGGTCGGGCGTCCAGATCTGGATCAGCGTCTCGCGGATGACGACGCTGACCATGTCGGCGGCGCCTGTCAGCGCCAGCGCGAGGATCGACAGCCAGGTCAGCGTGGACAGGCCAAATAGCGTTGTGAAGACGCCGAACAGGCCGACAAAGACAAACATGACCAGCCCGGCATGATCGCGCACCGGATG